>JANSXN010000106.1 GCA_024742935.1 Flavobacteriaceae bacterium | reverse complement strand
TACAGTACCTGAAGCATCAAGCTCTACAGTAATAGCTTGACAAACTGCAATTGGGTCAACATCATCAAGTACAGTAACTGTAAATTGACAAGTAGATGTGTTACCATCGCTATCAGTTGCAGAAAACTCTATAATAGTATCTCCCACTGGGAATACACTACCTGTCCCGGGACCCATTGTTTGGGTAACGGGAATCAAACCGTCTTCAGGGTCAAAGGCCTGAGCATTTGCGAAAAACACTTGCGCACCACAATCATTTTGTGGATAATCTGAGGTATTGACAGTAATATCTAATGGGCATACGATTTGTGGCGGGTCTCCAACGGGTGGATTTTCAACAAAGTCAATACAAAAATCAAAAATCGTACCTCCATCTCCACCGGAATCATCATAAAGTCTAAGCGTCCAGTTACCATTCACAGGCTCACCGGCAAATACTGTATTCAAGTTAGCTCCCGGGCCTGCACCGGTAGGAACGGGGTGCGTGGTTGCCCCACCTTCTGCACGATAGTTTGCAAGAGGTGCGCCAGATGTCCAAGAAGTAATACTATTTGGAGAGTCATCCCTAAAAATTAAAAAAGCTCGAGTATCCAACCCAGTAGAACCTCCATTGTCAGTTGATAATGCTACTTGAGTTCCAGTAGGAGAAATTAATATTATTTCTAAATCTGCAGCCCAAGTGTGAACTAAATCTATTGAAACTTGATCAATGGAAAATTGACCACCTCCTAATCCAATGGTACCCATTAGTGCAACATTGGCATTAGATAAAGTAGTCACACCATTACCTGGACCTAGCGGTTGTGGATTGTCTGTGGCGCAAACAGTTGTTGAAGCAGCAGCTTCTTCTCCTACAATATTCATTACCATATGTACATTTGGAAAACCTATTGCGGCAAGAGTGCCGGGGTTAGTTAAACCACAAGCAGGGGCTCTTATGTAAGATGGATCTGTTTGTCCTAATGCATTTGAGCCGGGAAAAAATGAAATACCTGCTCCTTGTAAATCTGGGATTAACAGTTCATAAACCATAATTTCACCGGCAGGAATGGTTGCATTTACTGCCCCGGAAACTACATTACCAACATCACCCGGCCCTACTGGGACAGAGGCAGTGCCTTGTAAGGTTAAAGATCCTGGAAATCCTGCAGGAAAAACAGCGATTGTGGAATAAATGTTAACCGTCATGTTTGTGGCTGCTGAAGCTGCTTCAACCCCAAACTCTGCAGAAGTGACATTAAAATCACCCGCAATACCAAAATCATTAGCTAAATCAAAAACCCTGTAAAAAGAGTTTTCGGCTGGCAAACCACCTGCATTACAGGTTACAGTTCCTGGAGATACTGTCTGAGAATTACTGTGAGTAATCACAACAGGTGCCCTGTTTGGGTTTGTTAATCCGGATAGTAAACTTGAAGACCCGGGAGAATCGTTTTGCGTTGAATTTCCAGCAACACCACTAGCTGTAAAGGATTGACCAAAACTAAAAGCTACGGCAAGTATTACTGAAAACAACGTTAAAAATGTAGTTTTTTTCATAATTGAATTATTAATTAATTAAACCTTAAAATGTTAAAATTGAGTTAACTAAAATTAATGAAAAAAACCATTGATTTTACATTTCAGTTGAAAAAAAGTAGAAAATATTCCTACATTTTATGTTAATCTTTTAATTTATAGTTATTATTTTTTTATTTCAACGACAAATAAATTAAAATCACCGTCGAAATGCATAAAAATAAAAAAGGGAAAAGAAATTAATTATTAAAATTTTTTATGATATTCTGGAAATCAGGTAGTTTTACTACCGAATAAACACAGGTTTATTCTCATTTTTGGTTTCATTTCTGCTAAATTGATACCCATCAACATCAAAACTCAACAATTTTTCATAATTGTTCACATTGTTATCTATCACAAATCTAGCCATCGAGCCTCGCGCCTTTTTAGCAAAAAAGGAGATGATTTTTAACTTTCCGTTTTTGTAGTCTTTAAATACCGGGCTGATTAATCTTCCTTCTAACTTTTTAGTATTTACAGATTTAAAATACTCATTGCTAGCAAGATTCAGTACAATTTCTTCTTTTTCTAATTCTTTATTTAAAGCTTCGGTAATTTTGTTTCCCCAAAATTCGTATAAGTTTTTCTTGGTATTAACTTTTAAATCTGTTCCCATCTCCAGCCTGTAGGGTTGCATGAAGTCTAAGGGCTTTAAAACACCATAAAGACCGGATAGAATTCTCACACGATCCTGAAGTAATTGGATTTTATTTTTTGGAATTGTGTAAGCATCCAATCCTACATATACATCACCAGAAAATGCATAAATAGCAGGACGGGAATTTTCAGCATTGAAAGGAGTTGAAAAGGCTTTGTACCGCTGATAATTGAGTTCAGCAAGGTTTTCACTAATACCCATTAATTCCTTCAACTGTTTCTTAGATTTTTTTTCTAAAACCGCATTCAACCTTTCGGCTTCAGCCAAAAAAATGGGTTGAGTAGCTTTTTCAATGGGTAACTTGCTTTCAAAGTCGAGTGACTTTGCGGGTGATAGTAAAATTTTCATAGTGTTCTGTTTTGAAACAAATTTACAAAATAGCAAATTACTATCTATAGAAAACAGAAAGCTATTGAGAATTATACAATAAGAGTTTCTTATGATTTAGTTACTTTTTCAAGTTACCTGTATGAATAAGGTTTAATCTTCAAAATCTTTTTGATGCTTCACATAGTTCCGCCATTTTTCAATACATTGCTGCATATCTTCGGGCAAAGGGGTTTCAAACGACATAAACTTTCCGGTAACGGGATGCTTAAAACCAAGTGTTTTTGCATGCAACGCTTGCCGCGGAAGGATTTTAAAACAGTTATCCACAAATTGCTTGTATTTTGTAAATGTAGTCCCTTTTAATATTTTTTCGCCACCATATCGTTCGTCATTGAAAAGTGTGTGGCCAATGTGTTTCATATGCACCCTGATTTGATGAGTTCTTCCTGTTTCCAGTTTACAGGAAACAAGCGTCACATACCCAAAACGTTCCAGCACTTTATAATGTGTGACCGCTTCTTTCCCTTGGCTTTCGTCTTCATACACCATATTTTGTAACCGGTTTTTTGGATGTCTCCCAATGTGGCCTTCAACGGTACCTTCTTCTTCCAACACATCACCCCAAACAAGTGCCACATACTCACGCTCGCTTGTTTTATTGAAAAATTGTTTGGCGAGGTGGGTCATAGCAGCTTCCGTTTTTGCGACTACTAAAAGTCCGCTGGTATCTTTATCAATTCTATGAACCAGGCCGGGACGTTCATTGCTGTTTACGGGTAAGTTTTCGATATGATAAACAAGAGCATTGATTAATGTTCCTGAATAATTGCCGTGGCCGGGATGCACTACCATTCCGGCAGGTTTATTGACAACCAGCAAGGCTTCATCTTCATATACAATATCCAGCGGGATGTTTTCAGGCACTAAAAGAAACTCATAAGGAGGATGTGTGAACATGACCCTAATGACATCGCCCGGTTTTACTTTGTAATTTGATTTTACGGGAATGTCATTCACATAAATATTTCCGTCTTTTGCTGCGGTTTGGATTTTATTGCGGGTAGCTCCCTCAATATAATTCATCAGGTACTTATCAACTCGCAGTGGTTGTTGTCCTTTGTCAGCTACAAAACGATGGTGCTCATAGAGGTCGTCGTTTTCTTCAATGTCATTATTCTGTGTCGCCATCTGTTGTTTGTTGACCCTCAGGTTGTAATTCCTCTTCTTCTATCTCACCTTGATAGCGTTGTTTCCCATCTCCCAGAACTAAGTCAATTACTGAGGTCATTTGAAGAACTTCTCCTGGGAGAATTTCTTTTCCTTTATAACGTAATTCAAGAACTCTGTCCTTTGCCATATCTGGTTTATATATGATTTGCCCAATTTCAAAGCCCAGCGCTCTGAGAGTGGGCTCAACCTGTCTTTTTGTTCTGCCTGCAAGCGGCGGAATTTCAACCTTTCTGTATCCTGAAGGATTTAAAGTAATGTAGATTTTTCTATTTTCTTTCACCATATTTCCTGCGGCTGGAATTTGTTCAATTACTGAATACTTTGGATAATCGGGGTTATAGTTGGCCGAATCTAAAACTTCAAGTCTCAAATCATTTTCTGCAAGTTTTTTAACGGCATCATCAAGCGACATTTTTGCAAGATCAGGCACTTCAATACGTATGTTATGATTTGTTGTAAATTTTAACCAGTATAAAATTAAAAAAACAAGTAAAAGCAATACTATACCTGCTATGATAAGCTGTTTTACAAATGCCTTTGAAAAAATAAACTTGATTAAACTCATACTTCTTTTGTTTTGGCTCATTATATAAAAACAGCCTGTTAAATTTTAGCTGCAAAGATAATGCTTAAATTGCTAAGATATTATTTTTTGGATTCGGTTTATTAATCCTACTTTTGTTTAACGTTTTTAATCTGTGATTGGTATGCAAAAAAAAGTTGTTGCTGTAGTAATGGGAGGCTATTCCAGTGAATTTGAAATTTCAATTCAAAGTGGTCAAGTTGTCTATGAATCACTATCTAAAACAGCCTATGAAGTGTATAGCATCCATATAACTAAAAACAGTTGGTATTATAAATCGGAGTCAGGAGAGACCTTTGAAATTAACAAATCTAATTTTAGCTTTTCAAACGGCACCCAAATCATCAAACCCGATGTTGTTTTTAATGCCATTCACGGTACTCCGGGAGAGGACGGGCTTCTACAGGCTTATTTCGAACTCATTGATTTACCACACACTTCTTGTAACTACTATCAGGCGGCGCTTACCTTCAACAAAAGAGATTGTTTGTCGGTTCTAAAAAGTTATGGCGTGCATTGTGCAAACGCTTATTATCTAAATCAAGGTGATGAAATAAAGACAGAAGATATTGTCAAAAAAGTGGGGCTCCCCTGCTTTGTAAAACCCAGCCGATCGGGTTCCAGTTTTGGAATTTCAAAAGTGAAAACGATTGAAGAATTACCGGCTGCCATTGATGTTGCTTACAAAGAAGATCCTGAAATTTTAATTGAAAGCTGTTTAGTGGGAACTGAAATATCTGTGGGTGTGATTGAGTACAAAGGTGAAGTAGTTGTTTTACCTGCAACCGAAATAGTTTCTGAAAATGAGTTTTTTGATTATGAAGCCAAGTATCTTGGGAAATCTGAAGAAATAACACCAGCCCGCATTCCTGATGAAGAAAGAGAACGTGTAAAAGCAGAGGCAAAACGCATCTATGAACTTCTAAATATGACCGGGCTTTCCCGAAGTGAATACATCATACAAGATGGTGTGCCTCATTTTATTGAAATGAATACAAACCCCGGATTGTCTCCGGAAAGTATCATACCAAAACAAGCCCGAGCTGCGGGAATCAATCTTGAAGATTTGTTTGGTAATTTAGTAGAACAGGCATTTCAGAAAAAATAAGTAACTTTATAGACAATTCATTTCTATGAAACGAGCATTATTTCCAGGTTCTTTTGACCCCATCACGCTGGGACATTATGATATTATTAAAAGAGGAATTCACCTTTTTGATGAAATTGTAGTAGCCATTGGCATTAATTCC
>JANSXN010000031.1 GCA_024742935.1 Flavobacteriaceae bacterium | reverse complement strand
TTGGATCTACATTGTTGATCGCGTTGAGCTCCGTACCGTGATAGGTTACCGTTAAATCAGGATCGCCCAAAGTAATATCATCGTCGGCATCGCTTAAAGTGAATAACCCAAAGCCGTTGTTGTCGTCGTCACATAAAATTAGAGGAGTGGGGGTGGGGTTTATTGTGGGTGGTATATCCAGTATAATATCAAAACTTTGAGCGGTATCAAAGCAGGTGGGCTGGGCAATATTTTCAATTCTCACAAAGAATGTAGTTGGAGAAATGGTGACATTATAGGGGTTGGGTAGCGCTCCCACATCGGCATCGGCATCGGCTTGAGATAGGTGGTAAGTCACATTGAACTCAAGGGGGTTTTGAGCCCCGAGAACTTGTGGTGTAAAAATGGCTTGTAAATTGACCAATTCATCACCTGAGCTATCCTGGTCACAGATAACATAGGGGTTTGGAGTTACAGGATCTGAAGTTACAGAGGCAAATGTAATCGTAAAAGAAGCTGTGATAAAACAGGTTCCGGTTGCGTTTTCAATTCTAATGTAAATCACTTCTGTAGTTCCCGTGATTGGATAGGCTGCAGGTGTTGCAATGGGCGCATTGCCGGTATCTGCATCTGCCTGAGAATTGTGATAAGAAACAGTAAATTCAACGGGATCCTGGCCTCCCATAACGATGGGGGTGTTTACAGTTAAATCAAAAATACCGGGAGTTGCTCCATCATCACAAATAAATAGATCGATGGGTGGGCTTGCAATAATGGGTTGGGGTAAAAATTCGATTAAAATATCATCTGTAACACTACAGGTGGGATCCAATGGGTCAATAACCTCTACAGCATATAGACCTGAATTTGGAGCTGTTACAGTAAAAGTAGGATTTAAGGCAGAGGGCGGTCCTTGCGAAATTCCTCCAAAAAACCATTCATAAGTAGCTCCGGCAGGAGCATCTGCACTCGCGTCTAAAATAATATTACTATCGTCACAGGTTGAAATATCAGGTCCCAAATCAACAGTAAAAGATACCGAAGTAGTCACAACCACATCATCAGTCAAAACAACTATATCGCCATTACATTGAGTATATGTAACTTGGGCTGTGTAAGTTCCAGGTGCGCAAACATTAACAGTGGGAGTATTGCCTATAGTTGTTCCTAGCTCATCTAACCAAACTAAATCAACAATAGAATTTCCATTCGGATTAAAACGCCATGCTTCATTGGTTGCTTCCCAAACACCAGTGTTTCTACCTGGAGGAGTAAACCCTTGAGTACCTCCATTGTTTTGAATACCTAAAACCGCTCTACCCCCATTAATAGGTGATCCTGAAAAATCATTAGGGTCAGGTTTTTGCTCAATATAAAAGTCAATAGCGTTAGTAGTTTCATACAAAACCATTTGAAAAGTAGTTACTGCTGCACTCACGCTGAAATATTCAACATTTGCAAAGCTTACAACCAAAGTTCTGCAAGGAGCATCACCTATGACTTCATAACCTACCTCTGCATTACCAAATCTGGGATCCATATCATGATAAAGCATAATTGCGTTTTGATGAATACTCGGAGTAGGAACAATATCACCGGCACCAAGTGTAAAGGCACAGAAACCACCAGGAGTTTGTGGGTTAAAGGATATGATGCCATTAGAACCTATAAACACTTGGTTATATGATATTCCAAAAAAACAAAAATCAAATGGAAGATTAATTTGGTTAGACCAAACGTCATCTTGTCCAACACTCACTGGATTAGCTAGTCCAGTATAAGGAAAAGGAGGTGCATAGGGTATAGATTCTACCGAATAAGTTGTTGTTTCTCCAGTATCGAAAAATGTGGCCGTCAAATCCACACAACCTCCACCCAGACAATCAATGGTTTGATCGGGACCAGCATCTAGATTTGGACATCCCGGGCCTTGGGCAAATAGTTGAACTGAAAAAAAGAAACTAAATAATACTAGAAATTTGGGGACTAAATATCTCATCACTCAATAAATTATAACGCCCGAAATTTAAGAAATTATTATGAAAATGTAAGAAAATTGTCCTTAAAATATCAAATTCACCATTTCCCTATCTTATCGAGAATAGCTATCTTTGCAAACTATTTGCTAAAGGCAAAATGAATTTTAACAGTATGGGTTTAGAAAAACATTTAAAAAAAATAGAAGAACTGGGTGAAAATCACATCGGAACTTCCAGTGATACCCCACTTAGAGCAGACGCTTTTGAATTAAGTGATATTGAAAAAATCGCCCTCATCAAAGAGGATGTCAAACACATTATGGAAACACTGGGACTCGATTTAACAGACGACAGCCTTCAAGGCACCCCAAATCGCGTTGCCAAAATGTTTGTCAATGAAATCTTTGGTGGCTTGCATCCTGACAGAAGACCCAAAGCTTCTACCTTTGACAATAAATACAAATATGGCGAAATGCTGGTAGAGAAAAACATCACTGTTTATTCTACCTGTGAACATCACCTTTTGCCAATTGTAGGAAAAGCGCATGTGGCCTACATCTCTTCCGGGCAAGTAATCGGTCTTTCGAAAATGAACCGTATTGTAGATTATTATGCAAAAAGGCCTCAAGTACAAGAAAGACTTACGATACAAATTGTAAAGGAATTACAAAAAGCCCTCAATACTGAGGATGTTGCCTGCGTGATTGATGCCAAACATTTATGCGTCAACTCAAGAGGAATTCGCGATATTGACAGCAGCACCGTTACTTCAGAGTTTGGCGGTAAATTTAAGGAAGCTGCTGTGAGAAGGGAATTTTTGGATTATATACAGATGGGAACGGAGTTTTAGGTGAAGACGGGTGACGGGTGACGGATGACTGGTGACGAAAAATTTATAATAGAAACTTTTCGTTTTGAAACAATATCAATTTAAAATCCTTTAATATGGAACCAAAATTTAAATTTGAAAAATTGGTCATTTGGCAAAAAGCAATGGATTTTGGCGAAGATATCAATCTAATTTCTGAAAAATTTCATAAAAAAGAACTTTACAATCTCAGTTCGCAAATTTGCAGGTCTACCGACTCGATTGCGTTGAACATTTCTGAAGGAAGCATAAGTAAATCAAATCCCGATCAAAAAAAATTCATCGGGTATGCCATTCGTTCTTTAGCCGAAACAGTTACTTGTTTACATAAAGCTTTGAGAAGAAATTACATCAATCAAATTGAGTTTACCACTTTATATGATGAATCATTTCACCTTATGAATATGTTGATTAAATTTAGAAAATCTATCAAATAAATTACACCCGTCATCGGTCATCGGTCATCGGTCATCAGTCTTAAAATACACCATGGAACTACATAAAACCCAACAACTCCAAATCTACAACTCCCTTTCTAAGAAAAAAGAAACCTTCACTCCTATTCATGAAGGCGCTATTGGTATGTATGTTTGCGGACCCACGGTTTACAGTAATGTGCATTTAGGAAATTGCCGCACCTTTCTATCTTTTGACCTGGTTTTTCGTTATCTGAAACATTTAGGTTTTAAAGTGCGCTATGTTAGAAACATCACAGACGCCGGTCATCTTGAGAACGATGCAGACAGTGGTGAAGACCGAATCGCCAAAAAAGCACGTATCGAAGAAATCGAGCCTATGGAAGTTGTACAGCGTTACACCATCGATTTCCACAACACGATGGCAAAGTTTAATGCACTTCCTCCAAGTATTGAGCCTACAGCTACAGGGCATATTATTGAACAAATAGGCATTATAGAAGAAATTCTTAAAAAGGGTTTCGCTTATGAGCGAAATGGTTCCGTTTATTTTGACGTACTTAAATTCAATGAATCACACCAGTATGGAAAATTGAGCGGAAGAAATCTCGAAGATATGATTGCCAACTCTCGCGAATTGGAAGGACAAAGCGATAAGAAGAATCCGCAGGATTTTGCTTTATGGAAAAGAGCAGAGCCGCAACACATTATGCGATGGACTTCTCCCTGGAGTGATGGTTTCCCGGGATGGCATCTTGAATGTACCGCTATGAGCACCAAATATCTGGGGGAACAATTTGACATTCACGGTGGCGGAATGGATTTAAAATTTCCCCACCACGAGTGTGAGATTGCACAAAGTGAAGCATTTTGCAGCAAAACTCCTGTAAATTACTGGATGCACGCCAATATGTTGACCCTCAACGGGCAAAAAATGGCGAAGTCCACCGGAAATAATATTTTGCCTAACGAAATATTTTCAGGTGAGAATACCGTTTTAGCAAAACCTTTTTCGCCCACAGTGACGAAGTTTTTTATGTATCAGGCACATTACCGAAGCATTTTAGATTTTTCAAGCGATGCCCTGGAAGCTGCCGAAAAAGGATACAACCGACTGATGGATGCCATCAACCAATTGGACAAACTTCCCACAGGAAATGAAACCACTATGGATATAGCAGCCTGGAAACAATCCTGTTATGATGCTATGAATGATGACTTTAACAGTCCTATTCTCATCGCCCAATTGTTTGAAGCCGCAAAATTTATCAATTCGGTCAAAGATGCTAAGGCAAGTATCACTGCTGAAGATTTAGCGACTTTAAAAACCACACTACACGCTTTTGTATTTGATGTACTGGGTCTTCAAGAGGTAGCTGCAGGAAGCCAAAACACCGGAAAACTTTCAGGCGCTGTTGAATTGTTAATTCAATTGCGAAACGAAGCCCGTGCCAATAAAGATTTTGCCACAAGTGATAAAATTAGAGATGAGCTGGCTACAATCGGTATTCAATTGAAAGACGGGAAAGATGGAACGACTTTTAGTTTGTAAAATTGCTCGATGACCGAAGACGGAAGACCGATGTTGGACGATTTATAAAAAATACACCTTGTTAACAAAAATACTCATAGCGCCCTTTGTTTTTTTGATTAAGGTTTACCAAATTCTTATTTCACCGCTCACCCCTGCAACCTGCAGATACCAGCCCACCTGTTCGCATTACGCCAAAGAAGCACTTCAAAAACACGGTTTACTCAAAGGCGGGAAACTGGCGATAAAACGAATTTTTAGTTGTCATCCTTGGGGAGGTAAGGGCTATGATCCGGTGCCTTAAAAGGACAAAAACTAAAAACTTGCCAATGCGCCAGCTGGCCCCTTCGCTAAAAATGTACACTGTACATTTTTTTTACGCTCGGTCCGGTTTCAAGTTTTACTTCGCACAGCTGGCTATGCTCGTGTCTGGTTTCAGTATGTTCAAGCAAAAAACATAATTAATAGTCATTGCGATCAACTGCTGAAGGCGGCTGCAAATCAATCTCATACACCATGTTACAATTGGCATTGACTGTCCCATTCCCTTTTGGATTTTGGCATTTGAAATTTGCCCTTTGACAATCTCAAGATGACAGATTTGGATTTTGGAATTTGGATTTTGGAATTTATAATTACTATCTTTAACCTCATAAATTTCAAAAAACCACCTATGCACTTTTTAAGTTTTGTTTGGGACCCATCTACCGGTTTGGATTTGGGTTTTATCACGCTTCATTATTACAGTTTGATGTTTGTTATTGCCTTTGGGTTGGGATGGTATCTTATGAAACGTATCTATGTGAGAGAAGGCATTGACTTGGAAAAACTGGACAGTATTTTTATTTATGCGGTGGTCGCGACACTTATAGGTGCGCGCCTGGGTCATGTGTTTTTCTATGACTGGGATTATTTTCAGCATCACATTCTGGAAATCTTTTTACCCTTTAAAATTGAACCCGAATTTAAATTTACCGGTTTTACCGGTTTAGCCAGCCACGGTGCAGCGATTGGGATTATAATTGCTATGTATATTTACAGTAAAAAAGTGATTCAAAAACCCTTGCTTTGGGTATTGGACAGAGTGGTCATTCCTGTAGCCAGTGGTGCTGTTTTTGTGAGAATCGGTAATTTTTTTAATTCTGAAATTGTAGGGCAACCCACCGGAACAGATAGCGGTGTTGTTTTTGCTGCATTGGGAGAGGACTTTCCAAGGCATCCTACCCAACTTTATGAAGCTGGTGCTTATTTGCTTGTCTTTTTGATTTTATGGTTTCTTTACTGGAAGACAAACAAGCGTGAAAAACAAGGCTATTTGTTTGGTCTCTTTTTAGTTTTATTATGGACGGTACGCTTCTTTGTTGAGTTTATTAAAGAAAATCAGGTGGATTTTGAAGAAACTATGGCTTTAAATATGGGACAATGGTTGAGTATTCCGTTTATACTTTTAGGTTTGTATTTTATGTTTCGGCCTAAAAATAAAATTCCTTTACAAGCTTAATTTTTAATTAATAAGATACTATGAATCGATTCTTTTATGGAAGTGTTTTGTGTTTGTTTATTGCCTTTGGCTGTAAAGATACTGAGAAATCACAACCCGTTAAAACTGCAGAAATCACCTTCACCAAACACGGTGAATTGAAACTCATAAAAAAAGATACAGATAGTATCTTGCAAATCCTGGATATTGAAATCGCCGATGATGAATACAAAACACAAACGGGACTGATGTATCGGGAATCCATGGAAGACCGTCAAGCAATGTTGTTTATTTTCCCTGATTCGCAAGTGCGCAGCTTTTATATGAAAAATACTGCCATTGCACTGGACATCATTTATATTGACGAAAACAAAAAGATTGTGAGTTTTCAGAAAAATGCCCAACCTTATGATGCCACATCGCTGCCTTCAGGAGTTCCTACTCAATATGTACTCGAAATAAACGCCGGGCTCTCTGATAAATGGGGTCTTAAAAATGGGGATCGCATAGAGTGGATTAAAACAAAGTAAAAACATTAAAGGGCAATAAGAAATAGTGAGTTACTAATTCTTTATTATCCTTAAATATTAATGTTTTAAAAATAACTATTCTGTTACAGTCCTTAAGTGTAAACCATTCAGGAATTAAGGATATTAAGGTTTGATTCCACAAATCTGCCTGCCGGCAGTCAGGGGCTCTAAGTCTCAAAAAATCACAAAGAAATTATTTCGTAAGCTTTCTACTATTTTCTAATCCACCAAAATCAAGATGTACCAATAAAAAAAATCCGTTTTGAACAATATCAAAACGGATTTTTTATATTATAGATAAGAACTTAAGCTTTTGCAGGTTTCACTCCTTCTTCAGCTTCCTCTTCTTCTTTGTATTTAAGGTCGATTCCCTTTTTCTTTACGGTGTCAAACATCACCGGAGTTGCAATAAATACCGATGAGTAAGTACCCACAATCACACCTATAATCAAGGCAAACATAAAGCCTCTGATAGATTCTCCACCAAAAATAAAGATGGCAAGTAACACAATTAAAGTTGTGAACGAGGTGTTTATGGTTCTACTAATGGTACTGTTTACAGCAGCATTGATAACTCTGGAAAGTTTCCAGCTTGGGTTTTCATTAAAGTATTCCCTGATACGGTCAAACACAACCACAGTATCATTCAGCGAGTAACCAATCACCGTTAATATGGCTGCAATAAATGCCTGATCGATTTCCATTGAGAACGGCATCCAGTCTTTAAAGAGTGAGAACAGACCTAACACGATAATGGTATCGTGCATAACAGCTGCAACAGCACCTAAACTAAACTGCCAGCGTCTAAAGCGTAATAATATATAAAGGAATACCACAATCAAGGAACCGGTTACCGCCCATACTGAAGCACGTTTGATATCACTTGCTATGGTGGGTCCCACTTTCATAGATTGCATCAAGCCAACCTGTTTGGTGTCGTCATCACTAAGGAAGTCTTCATAAGTAAATCCTTGAGGGAAATGGGGTTGTAATGCCTGGAACAACAATTCCTGCACTTCATTATCCACTTCGCCACTTTGTTCATCTACTTTAAAAGCAGTTGATATTTTTAATTGATTGGCTCCTCCAAAGGTTTTGGCTTCTGCTGTACCATATACAGCAGCTAAATCCTGCTGAATTTCTGATGCTATTACAGATTTATCAAAACGCACGGTATAAGTGCGTCCTCCCACAAAATCAATTCCTTGATTTAAACCTTGAGTAAATAAAGAGCCTAAAGAAAGTAATATCAAAAATCCTGAGATGATGTAAGCAATTTTACGTTTTCCTAAGAAATTAATACCCACATTTCTAAACAGGTTTTTAGTTGCAGCTGTTGAGAAATTCAAAGGTTTTCCGTTTACGGTATAGCGCTCTATAAATAATCTTGTAATAAAGATTGCGGTAAATAACGAGGTTAAAATACCAATTAATAAAGTGGTAGCAAACCCTTTGATGGGTCCTGTTCCAAATATTAAAAGTATTAAACCTGTTAAACCTGTTGTGATGTTTGCATCCAAAATAGAAGAAAGCGCATTGTTGAAACCATCTTTAATGGCATCTTTTTGTGCTTTTCCTTTATAGAATTCTTCCCTGATACGTTCAAAAATAAGTACGTTTGCATCCACCGAAATACCAATGGTCAATACAATACCGGCAATACCGGGAAGTGTAAGAACAGCTCCCAAACCGGCGAGAATACCAAATATAAACAAGATGTTAACCACCAGTGCGACATCTGCATAGATTCCGGCGCGACCGTAATAGAAAATCATCCAAAGCAACACCAATACCAAAGCCAGTAAAAATGAATTGATACCACTATCAATAGCTTCCTGACCCAATGATGGACCAACGATTTCACTTTGTATGATATCTGCTGAAGCGGGTAATTTACCGGCGCGTAATACGTTTGCAAGGTCAATGGCTTCTGTTAAAGTAAAATTACCGGTAATTTCAGAGCGACCACCAGAAATGGCTCCACTTGACACACCCGGTGCTGAATAGACTATATCATCGAGTACTATGGCAATTTGACTTTGTTGTGATGAAGCAAGGCCTGTCATTTCTTCCCAAATGCGCGCGCCTACTCCATCCATTTGCATCGTTACAGCAGGTTTTCCTCTTTGATCATAACTTTGCTGAGCATCTGTAACAACGTTTCCACTAAGTGGAGGAAGGTTATCCCTATTTGCTTTAACAGCATATAAATCTGTGATTTCTTCTCCTGTCTCAGGATTTACATTGGGTTTACCCCAAACAAATTTAGCAAATCGTTGTTCTTGTGAAAGTAAGGCTCTCACTTGAGGCATTCTCAAATAGCTGTTAATTTCAGCTGTATCTCTTAATTTAAATGTTGCAATGACCGGGCCTCCTTGACCTCCTATTCCTTGAATTCTACCAAAAATGGGATCTACTATCACACCATCAACAATGCTATCAAGCTCTTCTCCGCCCAATAATTTAGAAACATCATCTTCATCATCGGCCACTTGAGTGGTATCAGTTGCTGTTTCTTCAGCTGTTTCAGTTGTTGCGTTTTGAAGGCCTTTTACAGTTTCATTTGCAGAAGATAAAAAGGTTAGCATTTCATCCATTTTGAACACATGCCAGAACTCTAATTGTGCTGTACTTTGAAGTAGCGACTGAACACGTTGTACATCTCTTGCTCCCGGAAGTTCGACAAGAATTCGGGCAGAATTACCTAGTCGTTGAATGTTGGGTTGCGTAACACCAAATTTATCAATACGTTTTCTTAATACCTCAAAGGCAGCATCTATTGACTCATCAACTTTTCGATTTAATACAGCTTGAACCTCAGCATTGGTCATTTCAAAGTGAATGTCTTCACTCAATGTTTTATTGGCAAAAATATCTGGTGAGGCCAGACGGTTATCGCCGGGTATTTCATCAAAAGCTCTGAAGAATGCTTCGAGGTAAGTAGCGGTTCCTTCCGTTTGAATTTCAACAGCCCTGTCTAATGCTTGATTGAATGCCGGGTCTCTCGAGTTATTAGAAAGCCCTACGAGAATATCTCTAACTGAGATTTGAAGAATCACGTTGATTCCTCCTTTTAAGTCCAAACCTTTGTTGAGCTCCTTATCTTTAGCATCATTGTAGTCTATGCCAAGAAGCACAGGATTGCTCCCTATAGAGTCAAGGTAGTTTTTCTCTTCTAAATCTCTTGCTTCCACATAGTTTTCAACATCACTGGAAATTTTGTTTGCTGCATATTCTTTAGCTTCTCCTTCAACTTTAGTTGCTATGTAAGTAAATGAAAGTTGATAAATACTCACTAAGCCAAACAATATTGCAAATACTTTAATCAGTCCCTTGTTTTGCATTCTTTGTAAAATTAGGTGTATAAATGTTTTTTATTGGTTTTTTTCAAACGTGCAAATATAGAATTTCCAATAGGAAATGGCAATTATTTTTTAAGTTTTAAAATTGCTTGAATTTCTAAATTACAAAATCCAAATTCCAATATACATTCTGTACCGGAATTTGGATGTTGTTAAGTAAATATGTGAATAACACTTCCGGGCTTTTAAACCCCGAAAGGGTTGATAACTTAATTTAAAAGCCCGTTTACATCTCTAACAGCAGCGGCACTCTTTTCCATTGTTTCTTTCTCTTGATCAGAAAGCGGGATTTCAACTATTTTTTCAATTCCGTTTTTACCTAGAATTACCGGAACACCTATGCAAAGGTCAGACAATCCATATTCTCCCTGAAGCATAACTGAACAAGGGAACATTTTTTTCTGGTCACAGGCAATGGCTTGAACCATAGAAGATACAGCGGCTCCCGGAGCATACCAGGCAGAAGTGCCCAATAATTTTGTCAATGTAGCTCCGCCCACCTTTGTGTCTTCCAGTACTTGAGCTAGACGTTCTTTTGATAGGAAATTTGATACCGGCACACTGTTTCTTGTTGCTAGACGTGTTAATGGAATCATTCCGGTGTCACTGTGCATACCCAGCACCATTCCGTCCACATCAGATTGTGGACATTCCAATGCTTCAGCCAATCTGTATTTGAATCGTGCACTGTCGAGAGCCCCACCCATACCAATAATTCTATTTTTTGGAAGTCCGGTTGCTTTATGAGCAAGATAAGCCATTGTATCCATGGGGTTACTTACCACAATAAGAATTAAATTTGGAGAGTATTTTACTAAATTTTCAGAGACAGTTTTCACGATTCCTGCATTGATATCAATCAATTCTTCTCTTGTCATTCCGGGTTTACGCGGAATTCCACTGGTGATTACAGCCACATCACTGTTTGCTGTTTTAGAATAATCGTTTGTGGTACCTGTGATTTTTGTATCAAAACCCATTAGAGAGGCCGTTTGCATCAAATCCATGGCTTTTCCTTCTGCAAATCCTTCTTTTATGTCAAGAAGCACTACTTCTGAAGCAAAATCTTTAATGGCAATATATTCTGCACAACTGGCACCTACGGCTCCTGCACCAACAACTGTAACTTTCATATGATATTGTTTTAGAGTTAAAGTTAAAAATGAAAGTGCAAAATTACAAATATCTAAGCAAAATATTGGAAATTTAAGCGTTAAATTCCAAAACCAATTCCGGCACTTGCTGTACTGTACTCGGCGAAGTTGTATTCTGCATAGATACTGAAAAACGCGAGTTTTAAACGAGTTCCCAGAGTCGCTTTTACTCCTGAAACTTTAGTGTTAATCGAAAACGGGTCTTCAAAAGTACTCGATGTTTCTGTTAAGGGAGTACCGGCTCTCACTGTATAGGTTCCCAGTACATCAAAATCTGAAGCTCCAGTCACATACCCCAGACCACCATAAAAGTTAATCACCGGAAGTTTTGTAGAGGCCTGCAGCTGAAATAACCAACTGTTTTGTTTGACTTCAAAGCGCTGTCTGCTGCCCTCAATAATCTGACTGTCTGTAAAATCAAAACTCCCGTTGAAGTTTGTATAACCTATAAATCCTGAAAGCGCAACCGGTAAAAGATCGTCTTGAGAAAACCACTGCGAAAATTCATGTTGCAGCCCAAAACCGATGAGTCCGGTCTTTACATCTTCATAATCTATTTTTGGGAAGTAGCGAATCTTCAGTTCGGTTGCCTTAAAAACTCCTATTCGTGCTTGTAAGAATGCTGCCGGTAAAAAGTTTAGATTTTCTGACGCCAAACCCTGAGGGAGATTAAACTCTACTTCTTCCTCAAAAAGACCTGTATCGTCTGTTACGATGGCATACACTCTTATATTTGGGCTGTTTTCGCCAAAAGCGGTAGCTACATTTTTTACGGCACTTTCATCTCTGAAGTATAAATTATTATAATCTGCCGTATTGAGTGTAAAAGATTTTTTTTCATCTTTTACAAAAGTGGTATTTCCAACAAATGACACTTCAAATTTCAATGGTTCTTTAACTTTAGCAGATTGAATCCAACCGTTTGACAAATTAAAGATTATTCCTTCTGTTGCCGGAGTTATATATCCTTTAGAAAAACGCTGTGCGTCTTCAATTCCGGCCGCAAGCAGATCTTCAAGTTGATTTTGGGAATGGGCAAACAAAGCACTAAAAAGTAATATTACTATACTACAAGCTCTCATAATGGTCTTTTTTTTTTTAAATTTAAATTACTACTTATATATATAACAGTTTAATGTTGTTAAACCCTATTCTCAAATAAAGTAAAAAACCCTCAAAATGAATTCTTTTGAGGGTTTTTTATAATTTTAAAATATGTATTTACTTATGCATCAATATTTGCATAAATAGCATTTTTCTCAATAAACTCTCGTCGTGGCGGTACCTCATCTCCCATAAGCATTGAGAAAATATGGTCTGCTTCACTAAGATTATCAATAGTTACCTGACGCAGTGTTCTGAATTGAGGGTTCATTGTTGTATCCCAAAGCTGTTCTGCGTTCATTTCACCCAAACCTTTGTAACGCTGAATGGCGGCACTTCCTCCATATTCTGCATTGAGCGCTTCACGTTCTTTTTCATTCCACGCATAGGCCTTTTTATTTCCTTTTTTAATTAAATATAATGGAGGCGTTGCGATATAGACGTGACCGGCTTCAATCAACTCGCGCATATAGCGGAAAAAGAACGTTAAGATTAAAGTGGCGATGTGGCTACCATCCACATCAGCATCACACATAATAACTATCTTGTGGTATCTTAATTTTGAAAGGTTAAGAGCCTTACTGTCCTCTTCTGTTCCAATGGTTACTCCTAAAGCGGTATAGATGTTTCTGATTTCTTCATTTTCAAAAACCTTGTGTTGCATGGCTTTTTCAACATTCAGAATTTTACCGCGCAAGGGTAATATCGCCTGAAAGTTTCTGTCCCGACCTTGTTTTGCCGTTCCACCTGCAGAGTCACCCTCTACGAGAAATACTTCACATAAAGATGGATCCTCTTCAGAACAATCAGATAATTTTCCGGGGAGGCCGCCAATGCTCATCACCGTTTTGCGTTGCACCATTTCGCGTGCTTTATTGGCCGCGTGTCGTGCTTGTGCTGCAAGTATTACTTTTTGAACAATGGTTTTTGCATCATCAGGGTTTTCTTCCAGATAGTCTGTAAGCATTTCAGAAACTGCCTGACTTACGGCTGCTGTTACTTCTCTGTTTCCTAATTTTGTTTTGGTTTGACCTTCAAATTGAGGTTCGGCTACTTTCACAGAAATTATGGCCGTCAAACCTTCTCTAAAGTCATCTCCTGAAATTTCAAATTTCAATTTGTCCAGCATCCCGGAATTATCTGCATACTTTTTTAGTGTAGTAGTAAGCCCGCGTCTAAATCCTGAAAGGTGGGTTCCACCCTCGTGTGTATTGATATTGTTTACGTAAGAATGTAAATTCTCATTAAACGAGTTGTTGTAAATCATAGCCACTTCAACCGGGATATCATTTTTTTCAGACTCCAGTGAAATTACATTTTTGATAATGGGCTCTCTGTTTCCATCTAAAAAATGGATAAATTCTTTAAGACCTTCATCACTGTGGAAGATTTCGGTTTCAAAAGTACCGTCGTCATTTGGGTATCGCCTGTCAGTAATTGTGATGGTTATTCCTTTATTCAAGAATGACAATTCACGCATTCTTCCGGCAAGGGTATCATAGTTGAACTCAGTTGTTTGCTGAAATATGCTAGGATCTGGTGTAAAAGTAACTAGGGTTCCTCTATCTGAAGATTCACCTACAGCTTTTACTGGGTATTGGGTTTTTCCCAGTTTGTATTCTTGTTCCCATATTTTTCCATCTCTGTAAACGGTAGCCTTAAGGTGAGAGGAGAGAGCGTTTACCACTGATACTCCCACACCGTGTAATCCACCGGAGACTTTATAAGAATCCTTATCAAATTTACCTCCGGCACCAATTTTTGTCATGACAACTTCAAGTGCTGAAACGCCTTCTTTTTTATGCATATCGACCGGTATTCCCCGACCGTTGTCTTTAACCGTAAGAGAACCATCTTTGTCAATCCAAATATCTATTTTATCACAATAACCTCCCATCGCCTCATCGATCGAGTTGTCAACCACTTCATAGACCAAATGATGTAAACCTCTTATTCCTGTGTCTCCGATATACATTGAAGGACGCATTCTAACGTGCTCCATTCCCTCCAGCGCCTGAATGCTATCTGCGCCATAATTTTTCTTTGATTCTTCGCTCATAAATTTTTAGTTGAAATTTTTATTTCTCAAAAGCTTTTTAACTTTGTTTTTAACTAAAAAAGCTTAACGAGCAAATATAACAAAACCAATAGTAAATTTAGGGGTTAACACACTTTTTAAGTGTCAAGTTATTAACAAAATTATGTGGAAAATTAAATTGAAATAATCTTTTTCAATAAGCTCTAATTTTATTTAACATTGTTTAAATAATTTCATTGATACAGAATCGTTATATTGAAAAAAAAATTAATCTTATAAGAGTTTGTTATTATTTCTCATTTAAAAAAAATCAATGAAAAAGTTTACAGTTTTACTATTTATTTTAGGATACTTTTTGTCAAATTCTCTGGATGTAAAAGCTCAGGAATTCCCGAAACTTGATGCCAGCCCAATGGACATAAATATTGCCCGAAATGATAATATGTCACCCATCATAAGAGTAATTTACAGTCGGCCTCAAAAGAAAAATCGGAAAATCTTTGGGGAGCTCGTTCCTTTTGGAAACGTATGGCGCACAGGGGCCAATGAAGCCACCGAGCTTGAAATTTATGAACCTCTAAAATTTGGAGATGCAACCATAGAGCCGGGCACATACACCCTTTATACTATCCCCAATGAAAAAGAATGGGTCGTGATTATTAACTGCGACACTAATGCTTGGGGTGCCTACAATTATGACAAAAAGCTAGATGAAGCCCGCATATCTGTTCCTTCAAAAAGTGCCGCAGCAACTATCGAGTCTTTGTCTATGGCATTTAAGCCTAATAGTGATGGAGTAAGCCTAATGATTGGATGGGATGACCGTTTTATTGAAGTACCCTTTAAAAAAGTAAAATAGTCTAGGGAATATTGAGATACTTATGGGTTTGTAGTGACACTTTCCATTTTGGATTCTTCATCACATAGTCTACTATTGCGGGTATCATTTTATCTCTTTTACTCCATTCAGGTTGTAAGTAAAGAATGCATTGCTCATTCACTTTTGCAGCTTGTTCTTCAGCAAAACGGAAATCATCCTGATTGTAAATAATCATTTTCAGTTCATGTGCCTTTTGGTAAATTTCATCTTTGGGTAATTTTATTTTTTTTGGCGAAAGACAAATCCAATCCCATACACCGGTCAATTCATAGGCACCTGAAGTCTCAATATGGATTTGAAGATTTTTTTCTTTTAAACGGCTCGTAAGGGGGTTCATATTCCAAGTTAAAGGCTCCCCACCTGTTATAACAATGGTATTTGAATAGTCAGATGCATTTTTTACAATTTGTTCAATAGCCGTGGGCGGATGTATCTCTGCATTCCAACTTTCCTTCACGTCACACCAATGACAACCCACATCACAGCCACCCACTCTTATAAAATAAGCAGCTGTACCTTTGTGAAAGCCCTCTCCTTGAATAGTATAAAACTCTTCCATTAATGGAAGCATTCTTCCTTGATTAACTAAATCTAATATTTCTTTCTTCATCAGGCTGCAAAGATAGTAAAAGGGAATTCCTTAAAGTTACCGACAGCAAAAAAATGAATAATCGACTTTTTGAGATTGTATTTGGCAGCTATTTTAACTTAAAAATTTAATTTAATAAATGTTAAATGAATATATTTGAAGCTTAAACATTTTAAAATGGATTTTTAATCATGAAAAAAACGTACTTCTACCTTATGTCTAAAGCAAAAATATGGGGCCTTTTTTCTCTTATTTTTGTTTTTAACCTCTCCTTTTCACAAAACAATTACTCGATTCAATATCAGGATATCACGATTGATTTTCCTGAAAACATTCAAAGTTTTGAATGGAATCAAATGCCCGAAAGAGCTCATTTTGACAATGGCTATTTTGGTTGGGTTCAGTTTTATGAAACCCCAAACCAAACCATTCAAGACAGATTCAAAACTGCAAATCTTGAACTTTTAGAATACATTCCTCATAAAACTTATTTATTTTTCTTTCCGGAAAATACCTCAGTTAGTTTTTTAAGAGACAACGGGGTAAGAGGTATCATTCCGTTGGAAGCCAATTTTAAAATTTCTAAAGAATTAAAAAATCCGCCCTTTGAATCCTGGGCTATGGATGGAGATAATTATCTGGTGACTTTACAATTTCACAAAAATGTGGATGTACAATATGTAATAGATCAATTAGCAGTTCTTCAAATAAAAGTAAAGCAACAATATAAAAATACAGATTTAATTGACTTGTCAATTCCTGATAATTGTTTGGAAGAACTAGCAAACCTCCCCTTTGTAAAGTGGATTGAATTAATAGTTCCACCAGATGTCAAAGATGACACACGAGGCCGAAGTTTACACAGAGCAAACAGTCTTGACACACAAACGAGCGTTGGAGCCAACTATACCGGTGTTGGTGTGGGGGTATTAGTGAGAGATGATGGTATAGTTGGACCTCATATTGATTTTCAGGGAAGGATAAATAACAGTGCCGCCAGTGGGTCTGGTCAAACGCATGGTGATGGTGTTGCAGGCATTATGGCGGGAGCCGGAAACTTAAATCCTGATATGAGAGGAATGGCTGCAGGCGCAGATGTTTTTGTATCTAACTATGCTTCCAATTTTTTAGATGCTGCAACTCAAAATTACATCAATAACGATATTGTTCAAATAACAAACTCATCATATAGTAATGGTTGTAACGCAGGATATACCACCACTGCCCGAACAGTAGATTTGCAATCAAATACCATCCCCTCTTTAATGCATGTTTTTTCCGGTGGAAATTCAAATAATAACAATTGTGGATATGGTGCTGGAAATCAATGGGGAAATATCACCGGCGGGCATAAACAAGGTAAAAATGTAATTGCAACTGCCAATGTCTTTTTTGACGGTTCGTTAGTGGGCTCAAGCAGTAGAGGTCCTGCACACGACGGTAGAATCAAACCCGATATCACAGCAAACGGTCAAGGCCAAAATTCAACCAATGAGAACAATCAGTATTTGGTTTTTGGTGGAACATCTGGTGCCGCACCCGGTATTGCCGGTGTATCTGCCCAATTGTATGAATTGTATGCCGAATTAAATGGAGGTGACCATCCTCCTGCCGCATTGATTAAAGCAACCCTTTTAAATACAGCAAACGATTATGGAAATGTGGGACCCGATTTTAAATTTGGATGGGGCATTGTAAATGGAAACAGAGCAGGTAAACTCATTGAAGACGGAAGACATCTAAGTGATAACATTTCTCAGGGAGTGACAAACACTCATACAATAAATGTACCTTCCGGAACATCACAAGTTCGATTTATGGTTTATTGGAATGACCCGGCAGCAGCAGCAGGTTCAAATACAGCTCTTGTAAATGATTTAGACCTGGTTGTAAAAGATCCCTCAACAAATTCTCTTTTACCATGGATACTTGATCCAACTCCCAGTCCTGCAAACCTCGACGCTCCTGCGACAAATGGTATCGACAGGCTGAACAATATGGAGCAGGTACTCATAAACGATCCTGATGCTGGAAATTATGATATAGAAATTACAGGTTTTAATGTGCCTTTTGGTCCTCAGGAATATTTTGTAGTTTATGAAATAATCACTGACCAATTGGTTGTTACCTATCCAAACGGTGGAGAAAGCTTTACTCCTGATGGGGAGCAAGCGATACATTGGGATGCGACAAACACTACCGATGACTTTTTGCTTGAATACTCCACAAACAATGGTGGAAGCTGGTCAACCATCACGACAGTAAATAGTAATATCAGGTTATATTCCTGGACACCACCTAATGAAATAACCGGTGAGGCACTCATAAGAGTAAGCAGTGGGATTTATCAAGATGAGAGCGATGCTAACTTTTCTATTGCCAATTTCCCGGGTGGTCTCATTCAGGTGACACAAGTTTGCCCTCAAGATGCATCCTTTAGCTGGAATGCGGTTCCGGGAGCTGAGTCTTACGATTTTTATGTACTGGGAGAAAAATACATGGAAGTAGCGGGTACAACAAATACCAATTCTATCACCATACCTATAACTAATCCTGATGATCCAATCTGGTTTGCGGCCGTTGCCAAGAATAGCACTCTGGGCTGGGTTTCACGAAGATCCAATGCATTATTTTATGCCGGTGGTTTGATGAATTGCTCTTTGTCTAATGACATATCCCTGCTATCTATCAACAATGAACCAAATGACTTTAACTTTGTGTGTGATGACACGCCTGTAGTTATTTCAGCAACAGTAGTGAATACCGGGATTGATGCTCAAAGTGATTTTACTATGCGCTATCAAATTAGTGGTCAGGATGCAGTTGAAGAAATTTTCACCGGCACACTTAACTCCGGTCAACAAATTGTTTATGAATTTGACTCCCCTGTTTCCCTATCAGATGCAGGAGAATATACCTTAGTTGTTGAAGTTATTAATCCAGGTGATCAAAACACAACAAACAATGAAGAGGAGATGAGTTTTTATGCTACAACTGAAGCCACATCACTAGATTTTCTTGAAAATTTTGAAACAAACGGATTCCCACCAAATGGATGGATTATTTTAAACCCTGATGATGCAACGACTTGGGAAGAAAGAGTTCAAATTTTAGGTAGTGATGGTAATTTCTCACACACTAGCTATATTAACAACTTTTCTTATAATGCGCCCGGCGAGGAAGACATTTTCCAAACAGAAATTTTTGATTTAACAAATGCAAGTTCAGCTTTGATGTCTTTTGATTTGGCAAAAGCACAATTTTCAAATAACTTTTCTGATGGATTGCGAGTTGAAATTTCCATTGATTGCGGTGAGACTTTTACTACAGTTTATGAAAAGGATGGCATGGACTTATCTACAATTCCTAATTTTGCAACCTCAAACTGGACTCCTGCTTCTCCAGGAAACTGGAGAAATGAGCAAGTTGATCTTGCAGATTATCTAGGAAATATAGCCCTGTTCAGATTTATTAATATTAATGGGTATGGAAACAGTACCTTTGTAGATAACATTAACCTTGAAGGGGTTTTGAGCACACAAACAAATGAAAGTAACCCATTTGTAATCTATCCAAACCCTGCATCAAACGAGGTATTTTTACGCTTTCAAAATACACCTGAAAGTGATTTAGAGGTTACAATCACAAATACGATAGGCCAAATTGTTTTCAAATCAAACTCCCTATCGCTGGATGGAAATAACAGTGTAGTTTTAAATCTAACAAACTATTCCAGCGGATTGTATTTTATAAGTATTAAACAAAGTAACGTTACACAGATTAAGAAATTAATTGTAAAATAAACGGTTAATTTTTCTTTATAAAAACTACCCTTGAACTATATTCAAGGGTAGTTTTTTCTTTATAAGAGGTTTTATTGATTATAAATACAATTTCACATTTGATTATTTTTAAACTCTTTATCAATAGCTTTGGTGTAAAAAATTTATAATTTCAGATAAAAAAATAAATCCAGGTGCCAACTTGTCACTTCTTCCTGCTTGGTACTTTTTTTGCCATATCTTTTTGAAATCAATTATAAACAGAATATATTATGGCAACAGGAAACATTAATGTATCGGTAGAGAATATCTTTCCGTTAATTAAAAAGTTTTTATACAGTGACCACGAAATCTTTCTTCGTGAGCTTATTTCTAATGCGACAGACGCAACCCTTAAACTCAAACACCTCACCTCTATTGGTGAAGCCAAAGTAGAATATGGTAATCCATTAATTGAGGTAAGAATCAACAAAGACAAGAAAACCCTTCATATTTCAGATAGGGGTGTTGGTATGACTGCTGAAGAGGTAGAAAAATACATCAATCAAATAGCATTTTCAGGGGCTGAGGAGTTTATTGAAAAGTACAAAGATAAAAATGGCAAAGATGCCGGCATCATAGGACATTTTGGTCTTGGTTTCTACTCGGCTTTTATGGTAGCCAAAAAAGTGGAAATTATTACCAAATCTTATACAGATGCTCCCGCAGCCCATTGGACTTGTGATGGTTCGCCCGAATTTACCCTTAAAAAAAGTAATAAAAAGGAAAGAGGTACAGAAATTATCCTTCACATTGCAGATGACAGCACTGAGTTTTTAGAAGAAAACCGCATTAATGGTTTGTTAACCAAATACAACAAGTTTATGCCCGTGCCCATCAAGTTTGGGACACGAACAGAAACATTACCAAAGCCCGAAGGAAGCAAAGAAGACGAGCCGGCTCCAACAAAAGAGGTTGATAACATTATCAACAACCCCAATCCTGCCTGGACCAAAACGCCTACAGACCTTAAAGATGAAGATTACAAAGACTTCTACCGTGAATTGTACCCCATGCAGTTTGAAGAACCGCTTTTCAATATTCATCTTAATGTAGATTACCCATTCAATCTCACCGGAATTTTATACTTCCCCAGATTAGGTCAGGACATGAATATGCAAAAAGACCGCATTCAGCTATATCAAAACCAAGTGTTTGTGACAGACAATGTAGAAGGGATTGTTCCTGAGTTTTTAACCATGCTTAGAGGCGTAATTGACTCTCCGGATATCCCGTTGAATGTTTCAAGAAGTTACTTGCAAGCAGATGGTGCTGTCAAGAAAATCTCCAGCTATATTACTCGCAAAGTGGCAGATAAATTAAACTCCTTGTTTAATGAAAATAGAGAAGACTTTGAAAAGAAGTGGGACGATATCAAAATCGTCATAGAATATGGCATGCTTTCTGAAGAAAAATTTTTTGAAAAAGCCCAGAAGTTTGCCTTATACCCCACCGTTGACGGTACTTACTTCACTTATGATGAATTGGTAGAGAAAATAAAAGACAAACAAACAGACAAAGACGATAAACTGGTGATTTTGTATGCCGGTGATAAAGATGCACAGCACGCCTATATCGCTTCAGCGAAAGAGAAAGACTATGAAGTGCTTTTACTGGATTCGCCAATAGTTTCACACCTCATCCAAAAACTGGAAAGTGAAAAAGAAAAAGTAAGTTTTGTGCGAGTGGACGGTGACCACATTGATAACTTGATCAAAAAAGAGGATGCAATTATTTCCAAATTAAACGATGAAGAAAAGGAAACCCTTAAAACCACACTTGAAGCAATTGTACCCAAACAAAAATTCAGTGTCCAGCTTGAAGCAATGGACAGCCAGGCTAATCCCTTTATCATCACCCAACCTGAGTTTATGCGCAGAATGAAAGAAATGAGCCAGACAGGTGGTGGCGGTATGTTTGGAATGGGTAACATGCCAGAGATGTACAACCTGGTGGTGAATACCAATCACGAATTAATTTCAGAAATTCTCAACACCAAAACTCAAAAGAAAAAAGAACGTTTGGTTAATCAGGCGCTGGATTTAGCGAGACTTTCGCAAAATCTTTTGAAAGGAGAAGAGTTGACTGCTTTTATAAAACGCAGTTATGAGATGATAAAATAAAAACATCCAAAAACTACCCCTAGCTGCCCTTAAGCTATAGCGGGGTGGCACAAGAAGGAGATAAACATCACAATCATAAGATACCCGCCTATGCGGGTATCTTTTTTTGGCAAAGTACTTGATAAGGTTTTATAACAAAAAACAATAAACGCTAAACCATGAAACCACTATTCCTTTTTGCTTTATGCTTTTGGATCTTTCAGGGAGTGAGCTCTCAAACCATTCAAAACTCCAGTTACAGTACCACAGGTTATATAAAATCAGATGGTACCATACAAACTTCAAGTTACAGTACTGTAGGATATATTAGAGACGACGGAAGAATTCAAAATAGCAGTTATTCAACCATTGGGTACATTCGTGATGACGGTCGCATTCAAAACAGTAGTTACAGCACTGTGGGTTATGTAAAAGAAGATGGTAGGGTGCAAAACAGCAGTTATTCCACCATAGGCTATGTAAAAGAAGACGGTAGGGTACAAAACAGCAGTTACAGCACAATTGGTTATGCTCGAGGTGTTAAGAAAGAATGGGCTGCCGTGGTTTTTTTCTTTTTTGAGTTTGATAAATAAAACCAAAACCCAACTTAACCAAATCCGATAGATTTTGTTACTTTGTAACAGTTACTAAATTTTTGATACAAATAAACAAATAAAAACAAATCAATGAAAAATACGTTTCTCCTCATTCTCCTTCTTTTTACCGGAATTGTTTTTGCACAAACAGACAAAGAAATTGCTGCTTCACTCATCACCAAAGAAAAAATTGAAGGACATGTTTATTTCCTTGCCAGTGACGAGCTTAAAGGCAGAGCCACCGGAACAAATGAAAACAAAATAGCCGCACAGTATCTGGCCAATGCTTTTCGGGGGTATGGAGCAAGACAAGTGCCTGGAGCTAATGGTTATTTTCAGGATGTACCTTTTACAAAAACCACTCCTGCCACAACGCGCAATCTCATTGTTAATGGTGAAGAGGTCGCAACTGCGCCTCTGCCGGTGAGCGGTGGAAATTTTAATTATGAAGGTGCAGCAGTTTACCTCAATTTTGGTTTGGATGAAGACTATGTGGGGCAGGATGTTGCCGGAAAATTGGTCTATATCAAAGCCGGAAGTGAAACTGCAACCAGTCCGCAGGATATGTTTCGATTGATGGAGCAAAAAAGAGACCTCGCTAAAAAGCACGGTGCTATAGGGGTGGTTGAGCTTGCCAATATCAATCCCATTGTTTGGAGTTATATTGAAAATGCTTTCGGCGAAAGCCGAATGACACTCCAAAGCGATGAAGAAAAAGAAGATGATTTTAATTATATCTGGTCGATTGACCCCAATAATGAAACCGCAAACTCATTAGCAACAAAACGCAGTAATTTTGCAAAAATAAACATTTCGGGCATTGATGAGCAAACCATTATGTGTCGCAATGTTGTCGCGATGATAGAAGGCACAGACCCCAAACTCAAAGAGGAGTTTATAATTTACTCCGGTCATTATGACCACGTAGGTATTGGCACACCTGATGCTACGGGAGACTCTATTTACAATGGAGCCAGAGACAATGTAGTGGGTGTGACAACAGTTTTAAGTATGGCTGAAAATTTAGCCAAATACCCTACAAAAAGAAGTGCCCTGTTTATATTATATACCGGAGAGGAAATGGGTTTACACGGGAGTAACTATTATGTTGAAAATCCTTTACTGCCACTTGAGAATATGGTTTTTTGCTTTAACAGCGATAATGCAGGCTATAATGACACCTCATTGATAACTATTTTTGGATTGGGAAGAACCACAGCCGAAAATGACATAAAAGTTGCAGCAACGGCTTTCGGTTTAACCGCTATTGATGATCCCGCACCGGAACAAAATCTGTTTGAACGAAGCGACAATATCAACTTTGCCAGAAAAGGAATACCTGCGCCCACATTTTCTATGGGATTCACTTCTTTTTCAGGTCAAGTAACTGAAACCTATCACAAACCCAATGATGAAGCACACACCATAGATTATGATTATTTAGTCAAATTTTTTAAATCCTATGTGCTTGCCGGAAGACTTATTGGAAACAATCCCAAAACACCTTTTTGGACAGCAGGTGATAAATATGAAGAAGCCGGAAAAGCTTTGTATAAAAAGTAATTTTCTATTTCTTTAAAAACTTAAATGTAACATTGCCTTGATTGGTTTCTACATTTAGGAAATACATACCGGATGAAAAGGATTCTGTATCTATAATCAAATTTGAAGCAGATGTTTCTGAAAGGGTGTAGTTAATTGATTTTCCTACTAAATTAAAAACCGTTAATTTATCAATAACAATTCCTGAAGCCAGTGTGATGTTGATAAAATTTGTTGCGGGATTAGGAAATATTTGTATTTGAGATGTAAGCGTAAAGTCACCGGCACTCAAAAAAGAATCATATAAATCCTGAAGAATGTCAATAGGTTCAATCCCCGGTGCTTGTTGTCCCACATTAAGACGAAGATATGGATCTGATGGGTCATCATCGGGTCTGTAAACCAATAAATAAGCAGTAGTTGATGAGGTTCCCGCAGATAAACAGCGAGAGTCAGCACCGGGCAAATTGGCACCCTGCATTGCTGCCATCAATTTATCAGCCAAAGTCCCTTCTGTAGAGTTAAAATTATTTTCCATATTGTCAATGACCGTTTGATTCAATAAAATATTTCCTTGAACACTAAAGGTAGCACCTTGGCGGTCTTCTTTATAATCATCTGCCTGACTTCCGGTAAAACCGGCAACCCGTGGATTTCCATCAGGGTCAAAATCTGCGATACCATATTGTCTGTACTCCGGATTGAAGTTTTGGCTCGAGCAGGCATCATTATTGAGTAACCAATCAATAATTTCTGAAGGACTTGCGCCGTTTTCCATTTGGTCAATGGCATTGTTAAGATTGACATTGGGAATACATACCCATGCTTGAGAATTCACTCCTCCCCGTCCGGGAATAATTTTAGTGATAATGTCAATGATACCTGAAGCTCCCACTCCTGCTACGCAAGAGGCTCCTGCAGAACCAATTTCTCCGGTAACAGGGTCAACGGCTATAATCGAAAAAGTATCTTGTGCAAAAAGCTGTATATTAAATGTGAAAAGTAAAAAAAGTAAAAATAAAGATTTCATAGTTTTTTGTATTTATCAAATTTACAAAAAAATAATGGTTAGTTTTATAGTCTGTTTTACCACAACCGTTTACAAAAATTTACTGAATGACAAACAACGACATCCTTAAAAAACTTAGAGTGGCTTTAAAACTCACCAATGATGACATCGTCGCCATAATGAAACTGGTTGATTTTCAGGTTTCAAAATCTGAATTGGGCGCTTTATTCAGAAAAGAAGATCATCCTAAATATATGGAATGTGGTGATCAGTTTTTACGAAACTTTCTCAACGGGTTGATTATCCATTTGCGAGGTCCAATGGAAAATAAAAAACCAAACAATCCCCCAAAAACAAAACCCCTTTACCATAAGGCAAAAGGGCTTGACACTAACAAATTGGGGAAAAAAGGGAAAACTAAATCTTAGTAAAACTAAGCAGGTCGATGCTTCCATCGCCACCACTCACGTGTTTTAAATCAATTTTTGAGTTTGTTGAATTTTCAATGCGCCAGTCCTCACTTATTTCTTCAAAGGGACCATTATTGTCTGGAAAATTTATAATAAATTTTGGAGTGCTGTCGTCAATTCCGGTGACCCAGGTTCCTGTTTTTGTAGTTGAACCATTTTCGGCAGTGATTGAACCATTATCGCCAAAAGTAAAAACATACCCATTAAAATTACTGGTTTGGTTGTTTCCATCTTCAAGAAAGTTACTAACACGCCAATTTCCTGATTTTATTGAGGTTTCAAGTTGAGCAATTACTGTTCCAGAGTCTCCGGAGTTTGAATCGTCATCACTACTGCAAGAAAACAACAAGAGGCTCATAAAAAGTGCTGAAAAAATACTTAAAAGGTGTTTACTTTTCATAAAATTTAAATTTATTTATAGTTATTTATTGGTTTAAAATTTTTCAAAAATTAAAATATCGGCATCAGAATCGTCGTCATCAGCAAGTTTGACTTGATTGTTTTGAAATTCAATGACCAACCAATCATCATCCAGTTCGTCAAGCGGAAAATTATTAGAGAAGTTTAAAACAAGTTCCAAAGTATCATCACTGTCAATAATGACTTGCCAGGTTCCTTGGAGAGTTACTTGCGCGTTTGAGACTTCTACAACTCCACTTTCGAGAAAATCAAAACTAAAGGAGTCAAAATCTGAGGTTCCATCATCATCACCATCTTCAAGAAACAAAGCCACAAACCAGTTTCCGTCTGTAAGAATATCTTTTAATTCCTGTATAACAGGGTTTACTCCTCCTCCACCTTGCGTAGGTGTTCTGGAAAAGTTTAGATAGTCTGTACTTCCATCACCCCCGCTTATATCAAACAGTTTGATTATTTCATTAGAAAATTCTGTGACATCCCAGTCGTCTTCCAGTTCGTCAAAAGGATCATCATCTCCAAAATCAAGGTTTAATTTGAGTTGCCCGCCACTTGAATTAGCAACAGACCAACTTCCGGGAACCGTGTTTGAACCATTTGACGCATTAGCGGTTCCGTCAGTATTGAATGTAAATGCATATCCCCCAAAATCATCTGTTTCATCCTCATCGTCAAAATAGTAGGACACATACCAGATGTCTGTTGTTAGAACAGCTTCTAAATCAACAGGATTTGGCGGTGGATCGGTCACAACATCTTCACAGTTTTCGATAAGAGTCTGCAGTTGTTCATTTGTGGTTACTGTGACAGTAGTGCCGTCTGCTATAATGACTGTAATAGGAAAATCAATTTGTACAAAAACACCCGGCTCGAGCGAACTCAAGAAGAGAAATAAATCGATATTGCTGTTAATAATCACACTTCCGGTTTGCTCATTGTTAGAATTGAAAATAAAAAGTGTGATGGGATAGACCAATTCTACACAATCAATGGCTTCATTTAAAGTTTCACACAGTTGACCCAAAGCATTTAATTCCTGTTGACTGT
>JANSXN010000015.1 GCA_024742935.1 Flavobacteriaceae bacterium | reverse complement strand
CAAAATGTCTTTAAAGAATTAGTATCCAAAGCAACACACACAACTTTTGGCAAGGATCATCAATTTGAAACTATTCAAACATATTCCGATTTTCAAAAACGTGTTCCCATAAGGGATTATGAGGAGTTAAAACACTATGTTGACAGAGTCGTGGCAGGCGAAGCAGATGTTCTATGGCCAGGCAAACCCCTTTATTTTGCTAAAACGTCAGGAACTACCTCCGGCGCAAAATACATTCCTCTTACCAAAGAGTCTATGCCCAATCATATTGAGGCAGCCCGAAATGCCATCCTATTATATATAGCTGAAAGCGGTAATGCAGACTTTTTAGATGGCAAAATGATTTTCCTTCAGGGAAGCCCTGAGATGGAAGAAAAAAATGGCATTAAAGTGGGACGACTTTCAGGCATTGCAGCACATTATGTTCCGGCATATCTTCAAAAAAACCGATTGCCAAGTTGGGAAACCAATTGCATTGACGACTGGGAAACCAAAGTAGATGCCATTGTTGAAGAAACCAAAAGTAAAAATATGACCGTCATCAGCGGAATTCCTTCTTGGGTTCAAATGTATTTTGAACGGCTGCAAGATAAAACAGGCAAGAAGGTGGGCGATCTTTTTCCGGGCTTTAAACTTTTTATTTATGGCGGTGTAAACTATGAGCCCTACAGAGCTAAGTTTGAAAACCTCATTGGACGAAAAGTTGACAGCATCGAACTTTTTCCGGCATCAGAAGGGTTTTTTGCTTATCAGGACAAGCAGAATGAAAAAGGAATGCTTCTTTTACTCAATGCAGGTATTTTTTATGAATTCATCAAAAGTGACGATTTTTTCAGTGAAAACCCTAAACGATTGACCATTGGCGAAGTGGAATTGGGGATCAACTATGTTTTAATCATTTCATCAAATGCAGGATTGTGGGGATACAACATTGGAGACACCATACAATTCACTTCTTTAAAACCTTATCGGGTTATCGTTTCGGGTAGAATCAAGCATTTTATATCTGCTTTTGGCGAGCATGTGATTGCCAAAGAAGTAGAATCTGCTTTGCAGGAAGCGGCAACTGCATTTCCCGAAGTGAGAATCAATGAATTTACAGTAGCTCCAAATATAACTCCCGAAGAGAGCGGCCTCCCTTATCATCAGTGGTTTATTGAGTTTGAAAAGGAACCTGAAAACATGGTCGCTTTCGCGAAAGCGATTGATGAAGCTTTACAACAACAAAACAGTTATTACGAAGACTTGATTAAAGGAAATATTCTTAAAACACTTCAAATAGTAGCGGTGCGAAAAGACAGCTTTAATGACTATATGAAAACCCAAGGAAAGCTGGGAGGTCAAAACAAGTTGCCCAGGTTATCAAACGACCGTAAAATTGCTGAAATGCTTTTAAAGTTAAATAGCCAATAAACCCTATATTTGCGGAAATTTATGACAAAAATTACCACACATAGCAGGACCAGAGCGCAGGAAAGCTCAAACGCCATTGAGCGTATGTATATTACCATGCGCCATTTGTTTAACAGAGGTTTTTACAAGCCCATGGGCGTTTCAGGGGAAACACTCAGAGAAGCACTGCTCACTTTAAGACCTGAAATTTATGGCTCAATAGCAGAAGATAAACTAGAGATTCAGGGGTTGCTTTATGTGATAGAACGACTTCCCAATGGTATTGAAGAGTGTCGATATATCAACTTGACAAGCGATGAAGGTTACTCAAAATCACATTTTAAAGTCATCATTCCGCCTAAGCGAAGAAGAAATTGCTATCGCATCGACGACGAGCAAATGAATATCGAAATTACTCGCGGCCGGTCAGAAATTTATGATATACTTACACATCTTACCTTTTTGTATATTGAATCGCATAAAATTATTAAAAGAGTTGTCATCGACGACAATGGCGCAGTGACTCGCGACTGGAAAAAACTAGAAGAAGCCGTTCAAAAAAACAGTGAATTAACCGAAAAAGACAAGGAAGTAGCCGTTACTCACACAGCTAATATATTGGGAAGAACTTTTTCTGAAGTGAGTTCTATCTACCCAAAGTTTGCAGTTAAAGATAATCCTAACCGTTTCCTTAACATCATATACCACCTGGGCAAAGTGGCGATGCAGGAGGTTGTGGATGACAACAAGCGGGTTATTACCTTCAGTCCTGTGTTGAGAGAAAGATTGGGACACCATATTCACGGAGAAATTTGGGCAAACAACATAAAGAAAGCACTTCATTCAAAACGTCTTTTAGAACGCCCCATACACATCATTAGTGCAAACATGCATAGTGTGATGAACACCCTTTTTGCACCTCAAGCATTAAAAAATGAACTCAAAAAAGCAACGATTTTGCAGGTTTTTGAACAATTAAGCGACAATGAAAATGTGCTACTGAGAAATAAAGTTGAAAAGCTAGCTAAAGAGTGTGGGATGCTTTTTATTGAAGACAGTAGTGGTACAAACATCGACGTGCAAATTTTTGACGCAACCCAAATCGATTGTTCGCATCTAATTAAAGATGCCAATTCATCAAAAGACGAAGATCAAGCAGCTGTCATTATTGTAATGGATTATGCCTTTGGAGAGCAGGCTTATGAAACCATGGATGAGTTGTTAAAACCATACAAGTGCGAAAACAAAAAAACACATTTTTTAAATGTAAAATCCATTTCAATAATGGGTAAAGCAGGAATTCTTGAGGGAGGAAAAGGTGACCTTATGATTCCTAATGCACATTTATTTGAAGGAACGGCAGACAATTACCCATTTAAAAACCAATTAAAAAAAGCTCAATTTCAAGGCCATAACCTTAAGGTTTTTGAAGGAAGTATGATATCTGTGTTAGGAACATCGCTTCAAAATAAAGATATTTTAAAGTTTTTTCACGACTCCACCTGGAATGTCATTGGACTCGAAATGGAAGGAGCACATTATCAAAAAGCTATACAAGCTGCATCAAAAATAAGAGGCAGTATAAGCAGCAAGGTCGAGGTTCGTTATGCTTATTATGCGTCTGATAATCCCTTGGAAACCGGAAGCACACTAGCAAGCGGCGGATTAGGAATGACCGGGGTAAAACCCACTTATTTAATTACAGAGAAAATTTTAGAACAGATAGTAAATTAACCACCATTAGATCATGAGCAATACATCGCAAACCACCAGCCAGCAGGAAGAAATAGATTTGGGGTATTTGATTAAAAAAATCAATCACCTTTTTAAAAGAGCAGTTGTTGCTCTCTATGAAGTTATTTCTTTTTATTTAAAACATAAGTTTATTGTATTGGCCATTATTATAGTAGGCTTTGCCTACGGATTCTACAAAGAAACTACTTCAAAGCCAGTTCTAAATAATAAAGCCATTGTTATTCCTAACTTTGAAAGTGTCGATTATTTGTATGAAAAAGTTGATGCTTTAAATGCTAAAATTCAATCAAAAGATTCAGTTTATTTGAAATCAATTTTTGGCTCAAATCAAAGAAGGGTTAAAAAAATTGAAATTGAACCCATTTCAGACCTTTATAATTTTGCAGCAAAATCAAGAGAGAATATAGATATTTTGAGAATTTTGTTTAAAGACCAAGAAGTCTCAGAGTTTGTTGAGGACATAACAACAAGTAAATACTTTAAGTATCACAAATTAAATGTAAAAATTGCTGGTAATAGTGAAACTGAAGAGGTGTTTAAACAGATAATAAGTTTTTTTAATGAAAACTCTCATTTTAGTGATTATAAAAATGACTTCATCGAAAACAACGACTGGCAAATAGAGATCCATAAGCAAATGATTACTCAGATTGACAGTATATTGACTTCTGTAATATCAAATGCAGGTCAATCAAACCAAGGAGTTCTAATTAGTGATAATTCGCAATTACACAACCTAATTGAACGCAAAAGGTTGCTCGCAGAAAGCAGTTTAAAACTAAAAATGCAGTCAGTAGATTTTAAAGATGTTATAAAAGTTGTATCTGTGGATTTTAACTTATTAGATACAGAAGGTTTTAAAATTTCACCCAAGATAAAATACCCTATTCTGTTACTTTTCTTTTTTACGCTGTTTTTCTTTTTTAGGTATTTATTTAAAACCTTAAAGAGGATTGCTGAAAAATCAGAAAATTAAAATTAATGACAAAGAAAAACCTCATCGTATTTGGCACCCGCCCTGAAGCCATTAAAATGGCACCCTTGGTAAAGGCATTTGAGCAGGAAAAGAATTTTGAAACCCGGGTGTGCATAACAGCACAACACCGTGAAATGCTCGACCAAGTCTTGGAGTTCTTTGAAATCAAACCTCATTATGACCTAGATTTAATGCGCCCCAATCAAAACCTATATACGCTAACGGCCACGATCATTGAAAGCATGAAACCGGTACTGGAAGATTTTAAACCGGATTTTGTGTTTGTTCATGGCGACACCACCACGACGATGGCGGCAGCGCTCTCTGCTTTTTACAGTGGAGCTAAGGTTTGCCATATTGAAGCGGGCTTAAGGACCTTTAATAAAAGAAATCCCTTTCCCGAAGAAATAAACCGAAGTATTGCCGGACGCTTAACAGATTTTCATTTTGCACCAACAGTAACCTCTAGGAACAACCTTTTAAGAGAAAATGTTTCAGACAAAAACATCAAAGTTACAGGAAACACAGTCATTGACGCTTTGCTTTTTAGCGTTGAAAAATTGAGTAAAAATAGCTATTCTGACCCCGAAATTGAAGATCTGAAAAAAACGATTGATTTTTCAAAGCAAATAATTCTCATTACAGGCCATCGCCGGGAGAATCACGGTCAGGGCTTTATAGACATTTGCAAAGCTTTAAAAGAAATCGCAATTAGAAATCCTCAAATCCAATTAATATACCCGGTTCACCTCAATCCCAATGTACAAAAGCCTGTATATGAGTTATTGGACAGAGTCTCAAATATCACGTTGATTAATCCGTTGAGCTATCCCGCATTTGTATGGTTAATGGAAAAAAGTTATTTAATCATCACAGATAGTGGTGGTGTGCAAGAAGAAGCACCAAGTTTGGGGAAACCGGTTCTGGTAATGCGCAACACTACAGAGCGTCCTGAAGCTGTTGAAGCCGGAACGGTAATTTTAGTAGGGACAAATACCGAAAAAATAGTTTCTGAAACCGAAAGGTTACTGAATGATAAAAAGCATTATGAAACCATGTCCAAGACTCATAATCCTTATGGCGATGGGAAGGCATGTACAAGGATTCTAGAATTTATAAAAAGCAAATAAAAAATGACAAATAGCAAGCCCACAGTTGTTATGATTGGATTAGGCTATATAGGCCTGCCCACAGCCGCATTGATTGCCGGGAAAGGACTTCAGGTCACAGGGGTTGATGTGAGCAAAGATGTGGTTAACATCATCAATAAAGGCGAAATCCATATTGTAGAACCTGATCTTGACGGGCTCGTGCATCATGTGGTTAAAAAAGGCCGTCTAAAAGCATCCACACAACCTGTTGAAGCTGATGTATTTCTTATTGCGGTACCCACACCATTTAAGGAAAACTACCAACCCGATTTAACGTTTGTTGAAAGTGCCATTGCATCCATAATACCTTATTTAAAAGCGGGAGCTTTGGTAATAATAGAATCTACAAGTCCCGTGGGGACAACAGAAAAAATGCAGGAACGTATCCTTCAACACCGCTCGGAATTAAAGGGAAAATTTTATATGGCCTATTGCCCAGAGCGGGTACTGCCCGGTAACGTCATCTATGAACTAGAACACAATGACAGAGCTATTGGAGGAATTGACGAAGCATCAACGCTAAAAGCCATAGCCTTTTACAAACATTTTGTAAAAGGCGAACTCCACGCCACCAACGCCCGCACTGCTGAAATGTGCAAACTGGTGGAGAATGCATCCAGAGATGGTCAGATTGCCTTCGCCAATGAATTGTCTATGATCTGTGACAAAGCCGAAATTAACGTTTGGGAACTGATTAATCTGGCCAACAAACACCCACGAGTAAATATTTTACAGCCCGGAACAGGAGTTGGTGGTCATTGTATTGCCGTTGACCCTTGGTTTATCGTTTCTGAATTTCCTGAAGAAAGCAAACTAATGCGCTCAGCCCGCGAAATCAACAATTACAAAACCCAATGGGTCATTGAAAAAATAAAAAACAAAGCCCTGGCTTTTGAAATAGAAAACAAACGCAAACCACTCATTGCTTGTATGGGCTTGGCCTTTAAGCCCAACATTGATGACTTACGGGAATCACCTGCAGTTACAGTGGCTGATGCCTTGGAAAAAGAAGATTTACAGCTTTTAAAAGTAGAACCCAACCTGCATAATGGCAAAGTAGAAGGGTTAACAGACTATAATGACGCCGCTCGAAAAGCAGATTTTATTGTGTTTTTGGTCGCTCATAAGGAGTTCTTTTCTATAGAAACCACCAAACCTGTCCTCGATTTTTGTGGGATAATAAAATAAAACCAAGTATTGTGCTTTACAAGCTGTTAAACAAAAACTACTTAATATACGGCAGCTCCATTGTTTTTAGTAGGGGGCTTGAGTATGCGGTACTGTTGTTTGCGGCTTATTATATGACAAAAAGCGACTATGGCGAGCTTGAGTTTTATAAAAAAGTAATAGAGGTGGGCTCTTCCATTTTTGCTTTTGGATTCCCGGCATTGATTATGAGTTACACAAGGAGCAAAGCAAGCAAGGTTCATTTTTATTTACTTTCCATTCTTTTTGTAGGCTTTTTAGGTATAATGGCCACCTTTTTTCTGGCGTTTACTCCCTGGTTGCTTTTGGTAATTCCTTTTATTTTTTATGCTCTTTTTTTCACAGGCGGAGTTACCCACTCTTATCTGCTTGTAAAAGAAGGGAGCAATTATGCATCTATATTTAAAATTGCGGTTTCCATTCTTTTTTATGCCGTTGTGTTTTGTTCTATCTATTTTTTTGAAGTAAAGGGAAAAGCCTTTGTGTATGTAAATTACGTGTTGATTGTTCCTTTGATTGTTTTCATTGCAATTGAGCTTAAAAAAGAACAAATCATCCTGCATCAATTAAAAAAATACTGGCGGCTATTTAAAGGCTTATTGTTGAGTTCCTTTACTCTGGTAGTAAGCAACTTTACTAACCTGATGTTTTTATACACAGATATTTTTGTAATCAAATTACTTTCAAAAAATGCCAATGTAGATATTGCAAATTATAGTTTTGCATTGAATATTGCCGCAATGTTGCTGCTAATACCCATGACCTTGGTACAGGTGGATATTGAAAAGCTAAAAGCCAATAGGGCGTATGTTAACGTTTTAAATAAAAAAATAGTGATCCTGACTTTTGCCGCTACGTTGGTTTTAGTCTTATTATTTTTAGCATTGACAAAGTTTATATTAGTTGATTATCGAGACGTGTTCTATCTGTTTCTTATAATACTTGCAGCAAAAATAGTACAGGCTTTTTCCCCACTCTATGGAACAATGATTGTTGTGGAAAAGAAATTTAAACTAAACCTTTATATTAACCTTATTACACTACTCTTGAACATTGCAATTAGTATTCCTCTTTATTATGTATATGGAATTTATGGTGTCGCATTAGCAAGCTTGATGATGCTTTTTACAAGATTAATTGTATTGAAATTTTCATACACAAAATTAAATTAATGATGAAGTATCACAAAAAAAATAAATTTTCCAATTTCCTTGACAATATATCAAAGTGGACACTTTATTTAATGATAGCAACATTTCCATTAAGCTTGTTTCTAAACAACCTGTTTGCAACTGTGTTTTTGATCTCATTTGGACTTTTTTTATTGGTAAACCAAAGTTTAATTGATAACAATGCCGGAAGAAACAAGTGGTTTTTGTTTGTGGTTTTCAGCATTCCTTTTTTACTTACTTTGATGGGAAGTTTATACTCTTCCAACCCCTCAGGCGCTGTTAAAATGATAGGCAAAATAGCTCCTTTGTTCTTTTTTGCATTTTATGCGGTTTTTCAAGGGCAGTGGTTTGAAAACAAAATTAAACCTGCATTTTTATTTTTGGTGTTTGGATGCTTGGTTTCGGCAATATTGAGTTGGGGGCTTTCGCTTTATGAAATTTTCAAATTGAATTTGCCAATTTCGGCTTTGTTTACTCAAGAATTTGCTTATCACAATCTTGCAGAAAAATTGGGGGTTCACACGCCTTATCTCGCGCTGTTTATAAATGCGGCATTAGGCTTTATTGTTTACAGTTTTTATGACAAAAAGAAGTTTTTGCCAAAGCCTTTATTATGGCTTTTATTTATAATTCTGACGGGTTTTTTATTCAACCTCATGGCCAGAAATGCTATTTTTTGCTTTCTTTTATTTGGAGTGATTTATTTGATTAAAAGTAAGAACTACTTGTTGTTGTTGTTCTTTTTTATAATCGTTTCAGCACTCACCTTTTATATTTACGACACAGAAAAAAACTTTTTAAGAGACCGGTTTATTTATGGTGTAAACATTTTTGAAGAGGAAACTATTTTTAGTAAAAAAGACAATCGTTTTGCACGGTGGCAAGCATCAGTTGAGGTTTTTAAGCAGTTTCCAATATTGGGCCCGGGTACAGACGCGGCAGAAAAATTTAGAAAAGAGCAATATGTAATCAACTTGGACAGCGAGGCTTACAATGAAGGCTATAATGCACACAATCAGTTTTTTGAGTATTTAAGCACTTATGGCTTATTGGGAGCATTATTGTTTATTTTAATGGTGTTTTATTTGATTAAAGTCACCTTAAAGCAACAATCAGTTTTACTTTTATATTTACTGGGTTGTTTTTTGCTGGCAATGGTTACAGAATCTATCTTAATTAGATCTTGGGGAGTTATGTATTATGGGTTTTTTATAATATGTATACTTTCGTGGAATATAAAAACATCAAAATTTAAATGAGAATTTTTTATACATACTTGCTGATAATTTTTGCTTTTTCTTCTTGCCAAGAAAAAAAAATGCGAGATGTTGTTGAGGTTCTTGACAGACACGGTGAGTATGAACTAACAACACCCACTGGTTCTGTTATTGGGGATGTAAATTTTTCTAAAAAAGGGGCCGAATTTCTTGACAATACGACTGTATCATATATACTTTTTGACTCAATTAAGCTAAACAAATCCTCTCAAAAAAACATAAGCATGTGGTTTAAATTTGAAGGCGAGGATGCCAGAATCCCACAAATGCTATTTTCGATAAAAGACACTATAGATATCCAAAAACGTTTCAATATGTGGATTGCAGGCAGAAGAATAACAGCTCTTTTAAATGGCAATCACCTTTGGGCAAATCAATATGACTATTCTAAAGGCAGAAGTAAAACGTATTACGATTCATTTTTGCTAGAACCGGGTAAGTATTATTTTCTTTCGGTAAATTACACTCCTGAAAAAGTAGAGATTTATATCAATGCAGAGTTATATCAACAATTTGATACTATTAAGGAAGGGAATATTAACTTTGACCAAATATATATTGGCACAGAACGCCATTATAATGAATTCAGAAACCCTTTTATAGGAAACATTAGGAATCTAACCCTGTTTGACAGACAACTTAGTGAAAATGAGATTTACTCGTTGAGTGTTGAAGCTTACGAGGCTATTTATGAGTTTAACAAAGCATATGAGCTAAGCAAATTTAATTTTGAAAAACAGTGAAACTGAACAAAAAAATAACATTTGAATTTTTGATATTTTACAGCATTCTCAGTTTGCTTGTTTTTAAATTATTGGTTTCATATTTAAATATTGAAACAGACTGGTGGACAAGGCATTTCACCCCTAATCATATAAAATACAATCCACTAGGGTTGCCCGAAAACACCACACAATATGTAGAGTACCTTTTGATTCCACTTATGTTGTTCTACTTGGTAATTTACTTTAGAAAAGTGGGAATTCTTTTGATTCCAATTGCATTAACCTTTCTATTGTATTTGTTAAACGTATTTACAGCTTATTATACCTCAAATGGGCTAATTGACTCTTTAAATTATGCCCTAAAAATAAGTACACCGGTCTATTTTTTTTGTGTCCTGGTTGTTCACTCAAAATTAACCGGAAAAAACATAAAGAAAGAACTACTCACTTTTGTTTTTATTTGTGCATTTCTTTCTGTTATTGCACTTCTCTTATTCAATCCAACGTTCAATAGAGGCTCATTTAGGTGGCCTGTTTTTTTCAGTGGTTTGCACACCCATAATTATGTATTAGCATCTCTTTTTGTGGGTATTTCCTATATGTTGAAAGATAAAAAATGGTGGATGTTCTCTTTTATGTTACTGTCTTTTCTTTTTTTAATAGTAGGCTACAATGTAAGAACAGTGGTTGTTTTTTATTTTCTTTTTATTGCTGTAATGTTATATCTCACATCAGGATTTTTCAGATATCTTTATGCTAAAATACTATTGTTTGTGCCTTTTGTCTTGGGGGTAATTCTAATTTATTTAAGAGACTTTGACTGGAATCAATTCTCTTCCGGAAGAATTACAATGTATGTTAAAAAGTTTGACATTCTTGAAGATTACAGCCTTAAAGATTATCTTTTGGGAAGAGGATGGGGTTCAGATCTGGTTAAAACATCTGAATGGTGGTGGGAAGAAAAAGGATCTCACAATGACTTTTTAACTTATTTAGTTGAAAATGGGATCCCATTTATGTTGCTATTTATAATTCTAATTATTTCTTTACTTTTTCTTACCAAAAGAGTTTCAATTATACTTACAACTCTTGTTTTGGGGTATTTATTAACATCACTACTTAGTAATGGGTTTGCTTTAAGACCACAAGCATCATATCTTTTCTTTATGGTCTTTGCCTACATTTATAATCATAATAAAAGCTATGTAATTGAAAAATGAATAAAGTAATTGCTTTTATTGGCCCCATTCCTCCACCTATAGGCGGCGTTGCCCTTGCAAACCTTCGAGTGCAACAAATTGTTAGACAACAGCAAAAGCACTCTCTTTTGGTTTATAATACCTCAAAAGGAGGAGAAAGAGCAGATTTATATAAAAAAAAGGGAATTAAAGAAATCTTTCATTTTATAAAAACCCTATTTGGTGTTTTAAAGTTTGCTTTGAGGAATAAAATAGACGTGAGTAATGTATTTGTTGTGCCAAATATATCTTTTATTAGAGAGGCACTATTTATTTTTATTTTAAAATTAACCACAAAAAAACTTGTCATTCATCTTCACGCTAAAACCGACGGCGATTTTTTTTTAAAGGGATTTAAGCTTAAGATTTTCACAAAAGTTTTATCATTAGGCGATGTTATTTTTGTACTTTCAGAAATCCATCATAAAAGGTTTTATGAACAATACATTAACCCAAAAAAGCTAGTTGTACTTGAAAACTTTATTGACTATAAAGAATTTGAAAATGAAATAGACCAAAAGTCAACAGACTTATTATATGTGGGCAGATTATCTGAAAAAAAAGGGTTTTATACTTTAGTTGAAGCTTTGACACTGCAGAAAGAAGCTTTCAGAAATTTAAAAATTCATGTTTTAGGAGAATTTGAAAATAATACCTTTGAAGACAAAGCTCAAACACTTATAAAGGATCACAATATTGAAAACCTCATTTTTTATGGTGCAAAATCAGGAAATGAAAAGAATGAAATGTTTAAAAAATGTTCTGTTTTCCTGTTTCCTTCCTATTTTGAAAATTCACCAATTGTATTAAAAGAAGCTATTGCTGCAAAAATGGCAATTCTATCTAGTGACATAAAAGAGAATAAAAATATCCTTGACCCATTTGATAACAAACTTTATTTTGAATCAAAAAATGAAAAGGATTTGTCTGAAAAATTAAAATTTTTAATTCAAAATCCTGAAGCAATCAAAAAAATGATGAAAGCCTCTGAGTGTATCAAAGACTTTAATTTTGAAACAGCAAGTAAAATAATTGAAAAACATATGTATTGAATATCCCGGGCTTAGATATTAAAACAAATACACTAACAGTAAGTTTGATTTTACTGTTGTTGCTTTTTTTAGGTTTGGAAATTTCAGATAAATTATCCTATTATTACTTTAGAGATTTTAAGTTTTCTCAATATATAAAAGCCGCAGTCTTATTAGGGTTTTTAATCTATCAAATAGTAATTAAAGACTATAAATTCATTTTAATAGCCACAAGTCTTTGTCTTGCTTTTTCAATTGGTCAGGTTTTTTTAGATACTTCTTTTACCAATAATGCTCTTTTAACTTTTTTTAAATTTTTCTTTCCACTTTTGCTCTTTGCTTATCTTAATAAAAGGACTCTAAAAAATAAATTGACTCCAATATTTTTTTCAACCTTTGAAGGACTAATTGTGTTTAACTCAATTTTGATATTCATTGGTGTTATCTTTTCTATAAAACTTTTCAATACTTACCAGGGAGATAGATTTGGTTTTAATGGCATGTTTGCAGCCGTTTCTAATGGCAGTTATGCATACATCATTACCCTGTTATACTTTCTTTTGAGTTATAAGGACAAGGTTTTTAAAAACTGGAAGTTTATACTAATCTTTATCTCTTGTTTTTTTATTGGCACAAAAGCGGTGTACCTGGCAATGGCGCTTACTTTGGCATATATTGTTGTTGCGGCAAAGATCCCCCATAAGAAAACAATTCTCTCTCTTGGCGCGATTGTATCGCTTGCGGCAGCCTATTATTTCTTTTTCCATTACGGTATATTTAATTCCATCAGGCAATCAGACGGTTTGATTTCAGCGCTGTTGTCTTATCGAGATGAGCTGTTTCTGGAAAGAACCCTGCCCTACATTCAGGAAAACTGGAGTTGGGTAAATTATTTATTTGGCGGCGTTTCTGACTTTGACCTGCGCTCGCAAATGGAGTTTATTGATGTATTCTTTTTTTGGGGACTACTTGGAGGAGCTTTTTACTTATTTATCTTTTATAAATTGTTTTTACCATTCAAGCTTAGTAGAACCGGAATCTTTTTTATTGCCTTTTTAGCATTTATAGTTTTATTAGCGGGCAATTTCTTTGCGTACTCATTTGTAGCCATGTTCCTGATGGTTTTAAAACTTAAACTTGAAGAAAGTAATAAAGAAGACACTTAAAATACTTTATGGGCAATTAATTTTTTATCTACATAAATACAATTAATTTTACCACCAAGTTTTACTTGGCATTATGAGCCCTAAAATCAGTTTATTAAAAACCAACATTCACAACCTCTCCATGCAGGATACGTTGGCATTGGTGGAGCAAGCCATTGCAGAAAACAAGCAATTGCACCATATGGTGGTGAATGCCGGTAAACTGGTCACCCTTCAAAAAGACAACGAACTTAGAGAGAGCGTTAATAGTGCAGACATCATCAATGCAGACGGTCAGGCGGTGGTCTGGGCGTCAAAATTTCTAGGCGTGCCTTTAAAAGAACGTGTGGCCGGGATTGATTTAATGGCAAGTCTGGTAGATTTGGCTCACAAAAAAAACTATAAAATTTATCTGCTCGGCGCAAAAGAAGAAGTAGTTTCAAAATTGGCGTCCATTTACTCAAAACAATACAGCCCGGAACTACTTGCAGGCTTCCGCAACGGATATTTTACAGAAGAAGAAGAGTGTGATATTGTAAAAGATATTGTCAATTCTGGTGCGCAAATGCTTTTTGTCGCCATTACTTCTCCTAAAAAAGAAAACTTTCTTCATAAATATAAATTAGCACTTTCAAGTGTAAACTTCATCATGGGCGTAGGTGGAAGCTTTGACGTCTTTGCCGGAAAAACCAAACGCGCTCCCCTCTGGATGCAAAAAATTGGAATGGAGTGGTTCTATCGTTTCCTTCAAGAACCCAAAAGAATGTGGAAAAGATACCTCTTGGGCAATACAAAATTCTTATTTTTGGTGCTTAAAGAAAAATTCAAAAAATAATAACCAATTTTTCCGAATATATATTTTTAAACATCTTTGTTCACTTTGTGTCCTTTGTGGTTAAAAACAGTTAGCTAACTCTTAAGACTTTGATGATAATCGGAAATTTAAATAACGAGATACCTCCCCAACCAAATTTGGGGACGGGTATATGGATATGAAAATAGCAGTCATAGGAACAGGCTACGTAGGCCTTGTAACAGGTACTTGCCTGGCAGAAACCGGAAACGAAGTGGTGTGTGTCGATATAGATGCAGCCAAAGTACAACGCATGAAAAACGGAGAGGTCCCCATTTATGAACCTCACCTCGACGTGCTTTTTGAACGAAATATCAAAGCCGGAAGGTTAAGCTTTACAACTTCACTTGATGAAGGGTTGGCTCACGGCGAAATTATCTTTCTGGCACTCCCCACTCCAGAAGATGAAGACGGCTCAGCTGATTTAAAATATGTCCTTGGCGTAGCTGATGAAATTGGCAAAAAAATCACTTCATACAAAGTAATCGTTGATAAAAGTACCGTTCCCGTTGGAACCTCAGACAAAGTAAAAGCCGCCATTTCCAAAAATGCAAAAAGCGAATTTGATGTGGTCTCAAACCCAGAATTTCTTAGAGAAGGTTTTGCCGTTGACGATTTCCTAAAGCCCGAACGAATTGTAGTAGGCTCAAGCAGTGATCGAGCCACTTCATTAATGAAAAAACTTTACAGCCCGTTTGTGCGCTCTGGAAATCCCATTATCATTATGGATGAACGCTCTGCTGAATTGACTAAATATGCTTCCAATGCCTTTTTAGCCACAAAAATCACTTTTATGAATGAGATCGCCAATTACTGTGAACTTGTAGGCGCAGACGTAGATAAAGTGCGAATAGGCATGGGAACCGATTCCAGAATCGGAAAACGATTTCTTTTTCCGGGGATTGGGTATGGCGGTTCTTGTTTTCCTAAAGATGTAAAAGCACTTTACAAATCAGGAAAAGATGAAAACTTTGAATTTAAAATTTTAAATTCAGTTCTTGAGGTAAACAAAAAACAAAAAACCATCCTAATTCCAAGAATAGAAACTTATTTTGACGGAAACCTGGAAGGAAAAAAAATAGCGATTTGGGGGCTGGCCTTTAAGCCTGAAACCGATGATATTAGAGAAGCACCCTCACTGGATATTATAGAAGCTCTTCTTGAAAAAGGGGCTTCTGTCGTTGCTTTTGACCCGGAAGCCATGTCCAATGTTCAAAACAAACTAGGCAACCAAATTGAATTTGCTGCATCTATGTATAAACCCCTAGAAGGAGCTGATGCTTTGGTAATCTGTACTGAATGGAGTATTTTCAGAACACCTGACTTTAAAAAAATAAAATCTTTACTTAAAAATCCAGTGATTTTTGATGGTAGAAATCTTTACGAGGTCAATGAAATTAAAGAACTTGGCTATGAGTATTTTTCAATAGGGCGCTAATACCTTTAAAAGCTCGAAACCAAAAGGTTTAATGTTGATAATCTCAATACTTAAAAAGTCTTGTGTTTTTTAGTGTGACCCTGTATAAAATTAAAAATAGTATGAACAAAAATACTTTAATAAAAGAAGATTGCCAACATCGCGGAAATGTGTTAATAACCGGAGCAGCCGGTTTTCTGGGCTCTCATTTATGTGATAGGTTTCTTAAAGAAGGGTATCGTGTCATTGGTATGGATAACCTCATTACCGGTGATTTAAAAAATATTCAGCACCTTTTTATGTTACCCGAGTTTGAATTTTACCATCACGATATAACCACTTTTGTTCACGTTCCTGGAAATCTGGACTATATAATGCATTTTGCTTCACCTGCCAGCCCTATCGATTATTTAAAAATCCCAATCCAAACCCTAAAAGTAGGGTCCCTGGGCACTCATAATCTTTTAGGCTTAGCCAAAGAAAAAAATGCAAGAATCCTTATAGCCTCCACATCTGAAGTTTATGGTGACCCCGAAGTTCATCCACAAACGGAAGAGTATTATGGAAATGTAAACACCATTGGCCCCAGAGGTGTCTATGACGAAGCTAAGCGCTTTCAGGAATCCATCACAATGGCTTACCATCGTTACCACGGGCTTGAAACCCGAATCGCCAGAATTTTCAATACGTATGGGCCCAGAATGCGACTCAATGACGGAAGAGTTATTCCGGCGTTTATTGGACAGGCATTACGTGGAGAAGACCTAACTGTTTTTGGCGATGGAAGTCAAACGCGTTCTTTCTGCTATGTTGATGATCAGGTGGAGGGACTTTACAGGCTGTTATTAAGTGATTATTCAGATCCTGTAAATATTGGAAACCCAGATGAGATTACAATACTTGAATTTGCTCAGGAAATTATAAAATTAACAGGCACTAACCAAAAAATCATTTTTAAGCCCTTGCCCGAGGACGACCCTATGCAAAGACAACCCGATATTTCCAGAGCAAAGAAAATACTGAGATGGGAACCCAAAGTTTCCAGAGAAAAAGGAATGAAAATCACTTATGACTTTTTTAAAGGACTTTCCAAAGAGGAACTGGAGAAAAGCGAACACAAAGATTTTTCTAAACACATAAGAAAATAAATGTTATTTAAAAGGGGAAGATATTCAGGGCTTTTAAGGCCTATTTCATATGCAATTGACCTATTAGTGATTCAGGCAATTGCTTACTTCCTTTTTTTTAATAAAGAAATTAATTTCAATTTTTTAATTTTTATTTCTGCAGTCTGGATTTTTGTTTCTATAAAATCAAATTTTTATGAAATTTACCGCTTCACCCAGGTTGTAAAAATATTCAATCTGTTGGGTAAACAAATGGTATTGTTTATACTGGTCGTCTTTGCTTTTTTTGGGTTTTATAATGAAATGAGTATTCACTACAATACAGTTTTTAAATATGTCCTTTTCACTTTCCTATTGATTTCAGTTTTTAAGCTAACAATTTATTATTTGCTTAAAAAGTACAGAACTGTTTTGGGAGGTAATTACAGAAATACGGTTATTATTGGTAAAAACAAAAAAACAGAACAGCTGGAAAAATTTTTTAAAGATAACCCGGAGTATGGATACCAATTGCAAAAATCCTTTGATCTTAGAGGCAATCAAAAAGTAGAAATAGAAGACTGTTTTGAATATATTCAAAAAAATGAAGTGGATGAAATATATAGTTCTGTAGCTGAACTTACTAATAAAGAGATTTTAATGCTTATTGATTTTGCAGACAACAACCTTAAAATTTTAAAGTTTTTACCAGATAATAAAGAGATTTATACAAAAAAGCTGGAATTTGATTATTACGGCTACTTACCCATACTATCCCTTAGAAAAATACCCATTCAAGAGCCTTTAAATCTATTTATAAAACGTGTTTTTGATATTTTTGTTTCACTTTTTGTCATTCTTGGTGTCTTGTCTTGGCTTACACCCATTTTGGCCATCTTAATAAAACTCGATTCTAAAGGGCCGGTATTTTTCAAACAAAAGCGCAATGGCTTAGACTATGAAGAGTTTTATTGTTATAAATTCCGTTCTATGAAACCCAATCCGGTGGCAGATTTATATCAGGTAACTAAAGGAGATCAGCGCATCACAAAAATGGGAAAATTTCTTCGCAAAACGAGTATTGATGAACTACCACAATTTATTAATGTCCTTAAAGGAGATATGTCTGTTGTAGGCCCGCGACCTCACATGGTAAGCCATACCCATATGTATGCAGAGCGCATAGACAAGTTTATGGTGCGCCACTTTATAAAGCCCGGTATAACAGGTTTGGCACAAGTGAGTGGTTATCGGGGTGAAGTAGAAACAGACGACGACATCATTAACCGCGTGCGACTCGATATTTTTTATCTTGAAAACTGGTCGTTGTTACTGGATTTAAAAATTGTTTTCCAGACCGTTTATAATGCTCTCAAAGGAGAAGATAAAGCCTATTAAAATGGGAACAAGCCCACTTGTTTCAGTTATCACACCGGTTTATAATGCGGCTTTATTCTTGGAAGAAACAATCCAATCTGTTTTAAATCAAAGCTATACTCACTGGGAACTTATCCTTGTTGATGATTGCTCAACAGATTCATCCTTTGAAATTGCAAATGCTTACCGCGAAAGAGATTCCCGAATCAAAGCTTATCAACTATCAGAAAATCAAGGAGCAGGAATTACCAGAAATTTCGGAATTAGAGAGGCCTCCGGAAACTATATTGCTTTTCTCGACGCAGACGACCTATGGTTTCCTCAAAAACTCCAAAAACAACTAGACTTCATGATGAATAACAACTGCAACATTTGTTATTCCAGTTACCAATTAATGGATGAAGACGGAAGTTTACAGCCCAAAATAATCGAAGCTCTCTCTAGTCTTAGTTTTGAAAAACTACTCAAATCAAATTATATTGGCAATCTCACAGGAATCTATAATGCGACTGCTTTAGGTAAAATTTATGCGCCCGTCATCAGAAAAAGACAAGACTGGGCCTTGTGGTTAACAGCTCTCAAAATTGACAATAAAGCACTGGGAATCAAAGAGCCATTGGCTTATTACCGGCTAAGAAAGGACTCGGTTTCCAAAAACAAAACAGCTTTGCTAAAGTACAATTATGCTGTCTATAATAAAGTTTTGGGACTCAGCACCTTTAAGAGTTTGTTTATGATGACCGTGTTTTTATGGGAACATTTTTTTGTGAAATCAAAGCAAGAGAAATCAATCTAAAATTAAAGAAGTAAATTGTTTTAATTTTCCCCGCCGGCTTCTGTCTAAAGTTCCAACGCGTTTTAATATCAGAGTTAAACCTTTTTCCAAGTAGATTTCCATAGCTTTTTGGATTTCTATTTCTTCATTTTGAGAGAGCGTTTTCGCTGAAACATAGTTGATTTCAAACGTATTCTTTTGTGTTTGAACCACCACAAACTCTTTTACATTTCCGTCATCCTCGATAATGCTTTTGGTAACATAATAAAACGTCAATCCAGGCACAGATTTTCCACTTGGCAGAAGGGCCACGTCGTTTGTTCTTCCGATAAGGTCTTTTAATATGGGTTTTTGAAGTGTACTGCTTTCAGAAAAAGAGCCCGTGTCGCCAATATCATATCTAATGAAAGGATGCGCCTTGTTGTACAATGAAGTGATAACTATTTTTCCCGTTTCACCATTGGGAACAGGAATGTCACTTTCATCTAAAATTTCAACAAAAAGGGTCTCGCTATTGACAATAAATTGATTTTCAGTATCTGTATATGCAATTAAATCAAGCTCTGAAGCACCATATTCATTCACCACGGGAACACCAAATTGAGACTCCAGTAAAGTTTTATCGGTTTCAAAAAGCATCTCAGAAGTAACCATACATACTTTTAAAGTGGGGCAAATTTCTTTTAAAACAACTCCTTTTCTCTGTAAGTATTTAGCAAAAAGTACAATCGAACTGGTGTAACCATTTATGTAGTCAAAGGGAGTTTTTTTGAATTTTTTAAAAAACTCCTCCAGTTTTTGGTCAGAAAGATCAAATATGGGAAAGCGGTAGCGGTTGCTGAGGCGGTCTTTTAACCGCTCTTTTTGATAACCGAAAACATCCAAAGGAATCCCATAAAATCGTGCCTGAAGTGAGGTATTTAAATCAATATCGTGCCAAGCAAATCGATTTTTAATCATCGCCCAGGTAAGCGCATGAGAAAATTTATCTTTTGCAAATACAAAAGGATGTCCCCCAGAGCCCGAGGTTTTGTTAATATAAACACTTTTTTTAAGATACCCTTTTGAAAGCCTTTTGTCAAGAGGCTGTTGTAAATCATTTTTTGTCAAAACAGGTAAGGAATTCCAGTCAGAAATAGAAGCATTTTTTGCCAGCCCGCTATAAAAGGAGTTGTTTTCCAAATGAAATGCGACGATTTCCTTTTTATGTCTATTGATAGAATCAGCAAAATCAGAATTTGAGAAGCTTTGTAACTTCTCTAAATGCCGTGTGGCTTCCCTGATGGGAAAACCTTTCAAACGCAGAGTAAAATCAAATAAATTCACGGCTAAAAATTAGTTGGACAATTTACAAACAATTATTTTTGAAGTCGCAATTCAATCCTTAAAAATAGTTTTATGAACATATTGATACTTGGCTCCGGCGGAAGAGAACACGCATTTGCTCATCAAATTGCCAAGAGCACGCACTGCTCTCAACTTTTTACAGCTCCCGGAAATGCAGGTACAGCCCAACTTTCTGAAAATGTTGCCATAGGAGTAAATGATTTTGAAAAAATAAAAGACTTTGTCATTAAAAAACAAATTGAACTCGTGGTTGTGGGACCTGAAGATCCACTAGTAAACGGAATCGTAGATTTTTTTAACACAGAAAATGAGTTAAAAAATGTGATGATTATAGGCCCTTCAATGGAAGGTGCCAAACTGGAAGGAAGTAAAGAGTTTGCTAAAGAATTTATGCAGGAATTCAACATTCCCACCGCCACTTATCAAAGCTTTACTAAAAGCGAAATCATCAAAGGCTTACAATATATTGAAAGCACATCCCCTCCTTATGTGCTAAAAGCAGACGGTCTCGCCGCAGGCAAAGGTGTTGTAATTCTTGACAATGCTAACGACGCAAAAGCAGAATTACAATTTATGCTTGTTGAAGAAAAATTTGGAGCAGCCAGCAAAACCGTAGTTATTGAACAATTTTTAAAAGGCATTGAACTTTCTGTTTTTGTACTTACAGACGGTAAAAACTATAAAATATTACCCACTGCAAAGGACTACAAACGTATTGGAGAAGGTGACACCGGATTAAATACAGGGGGTATGGGAGCGATCTCGCCGGTACCGTTTGCAGACGAAGTGTTGATGCAAAAAATTGAGGAGAAGATTGTAAAACCCACTATTGCAGGGATTCAAAAACGAAAAATGAATTACAAAGGATTTGTATTCATCGGTCTGATAAATGTGGAAAATGAGCCTTTTGTGATTGAATACAATGTGAGAATGGGCGACCCCGAAACTGAAGTTGTATTGCCTCGCATAAAATCAGATTTAGTGAATTTACTTCGGGCAACCTCAAACCAAAGTCTTGATAAGGAAATGCTTGAAATTGATAAAAAAGCAGCCACCACAGTTATGCTGGTTTCAGGCGGGTACCCTGAAGGTTATGAAAAAGGAAAAGAAATAAATGGTCTTGAAACAACCGAAGGCTCCCTGATTTTTCACGCAGGAACCACAGAAAAAGATGGAAAAATTGTCACAAACGGAGGAAGGGTACTTGCCGTTACTACGCTTGATAATGACTGGAAAGAAGCGCTAAAAAAATCCTACCAAAATGCTGAAAAAATCAACTTTGACAGGAAAAATTTCAGAAAAGATATAGGCTTTGATTTAAAAAAATAACAAATTGGCCCTACAACTTTGGAGAGGCTTGGTGAGAATTAACCTAAATAAGAATGCGACGTTGAAGTATAATCCTCACTTCCTTCTTGATCATATTTTCTAAGCTCTTTTAACCAATAGATAAGAGCACCAAATCCGATAATGACAAAAATCCAGTTCAAACCATTGGCCATAGCCCAGCTGGTTAATTCTAACTCGCGAATTCCATCAAGAGGACTCAATAAAATGGCATCAGTAATTGATTCTATTCCTTCAAATAATGCTTTCATGGGATGAAGTTGTTATATTTACAATGCAAAAATAGAAAATTAAAAGATGCTAACAAGCTTTTTTAGCAAATCAAAACCAGTAAATTATTTATTAGTTGGCATTTTTATGGCGCTGTTTTTTGTTGTGCATCATTTTTTAAGTTCAAAAACTGTTTTTAATTTAGGGAAAGTTGCTTTTCAGACACTGATGCTGGTTGTTTTTTTACTATCTATGTTACTTGTTGATTTCATTTCCAGAAAAAACAATTTAACTAATAATAACACTTTCAAAATCTTATTGTTTGCAATTTTTGTAACCACATTTCCTGCAACATTTTTATATACTGAAGTACTGACAGCAAATTTTTTTATCTTACTGGCTTTAAGAAGAATTATTAGCTTAAAAACAAAGAAAGACATTCAAAAAAAAATCTTCGATGCCGCATTATGGATTGCATTAGCTTCTTGTATTTATTTTTGGTCAATTCTTTTTATGGGGGTTTTATTTATATCAATTGTTCAATATGCAGGAACAAACTTTAAAAACTATTTGATTCCTTTTTTAGGAATGGCAGCAATTATCATTCTGACTAATACTTACACCTTATTTGTACAAAATGCCTTTTACCTTCCATTGGATTGGGTGAGAACTTCAGGCTTTGACTTTCAGGCATACTATCACATACAGCTTTTATATCCATTAAGTTTTTTTCTGGGAATTTTGCTTTGGTCAATAGTTGATTTTTATTTAGGTAGGAAACACAAAAGCAAAACAAAGAAACGCACGACGATGTTAATTAGTTTTATTTTAGCCATAGCTATTTGCAGCATTATTTTAACACCACAAAAAAACGGAGGTGAACTGCTATTTATGGCGATGCCTTTCTCGGTGCTATCCGCAAATTATTTTGAAAAAAAGGGAGATTTTATTTTTAAAGAAGTAGTCCTTTGGTTACTTCTATTGATGCCATTTTTCGTCTTGTTTTTATAATGAATATAAACTTAAGCAACATAGAAACCCAACTCAAAAAACGCTGGAAGTACAACTACAAATGGCTCCAAAAACAAAACAATCTCTGGGACAACTATACAAATTTCATATATTTAATTTCAGACTGGGACTGCTTGGTGGAAGCAATTGCAAGACTTGTTCAGGAAAAAAAACTGCCTAAAGAGGCTGCATTTTATTATGCCATAAACCGATGGTACAATTACTGGAGTTCAGTAGCAGTTGAACATATTTTTTGTTCCCATCCTCAAGTGGAACCTGCTAAAAATGAAAAAGACAAAGAGGTTGATTTTTCCATAAGCGGGATTCCTTTTGACCATAAAACATCTGTGTTTCCGAAAGGTTTTGAGAACGATTTCGCTTTCGCGAAAGCGCACAAAGAACAGTTGCTTTACTGGCTGTACAACCACCAAAGTCAGCAGGGCAGAAAACACCTCGCCAACAGGTTGTTTATCATTGTTCACAACAAAAATGGAAACCACTGGAAACTCAAAGCAGAAATTTCACTTTTGCAACAAGCCATTTCCAATTATGTCACTACTTTTGAACCCGGCCATTTAACAAAACTGAATTTTTCAGAAATCAACCAGCCACTCTCAGATATTATTTGGGTAACACAATGAATTACATCGGCTCCAAACACAAACTCAACCCCTGGATTTTAGAAACCATTTCTAAAGCAGTTAAAATACCTTTAAAGGAGACTGTTTTCTGTGACCTATTTGCCGGCACCGGAGCTGTTGGGAGAAATTTTAAACCGCTGGCGAAACAAGTATTAGCCAATGATATAGAGTATTACAGTTACATTTTATTAAAAAACTACATTGGCAATCACAAACCATTGGACTTTAAAAACGTCATTTACGAACTAAATACGCTCCCGGGTATAAAAGGCTTTATCTATGAAAACTATTCTGAAGGTGGCTCCGCCGGAAGACTCTATTTTTCAGAAGAAAACGGGCAAAAAATAGACGCCATTCGCATTCAGATTGAACAATGGTGGACTGATAAAAAAATTCAAGAAGATCTCTATTATTTCCTCTTAGCCTCCCTCATTGAAAGTGCAGATAAGGTGGCAAATACTGCTTCAGTATATGGGGCTTACTTAAAACAAGTAAAAAAATCGGCGGTAAAAACCTTGATTTTGGAACCTGCCCTATTTGAAATAACACAACAACCACATCTCGTATTTCAGGAAGACGCAAACAGTTTGATAAAAAAAATAAGCGGCGATATTCTTTACCTAGACCCACCCTATAATGCCAGGCAGTATGGAGCCAACTATCATCTTTTGAATACCATTGCAAAATATGATACCTTTGTGCCTCAGGGAAAAACAGGTTTGCGATCTTACGAAAAAAGCAATTATTGTAAAAAAGGCGAAGTCACAAAGTCCTTTGAGGATTTGATTAAAAACGCACAATTTCAATGGGTGTTTTTAAGTTATAACAACGAGGGCTTAATGACCGAAGAAGAAGTAAAAACTATTATGAAACGCTATGGTAATTACACCTTAAAAACAAAAAAATACCAACGCTTCAAAGCCGATAAAACTGAAAACAGAAACCACAAAGCCAATGCTACTTTTGAGTATTTGCACATTTTAGAAAAATAAAAGTCCCCTCTAAAAAAAGGGGATTTAGGGGTGTGTAAAAAGCAATAAAATATTTTTAACAAATAACAAAATACCATGTTTACTGATAAAGCCAATAAAATATTTCAAGAAGTCATAAGTAAATACCACATCATCAACACGGTTGATCAACCGTTCACCAATCCTTACGATAAGAATGCACAATTAATTGAGCACTTGCTCTACAGAAAATCCTGGATTGATACAGTGCAATGGCACTATGAAGACATCATTCGTGATCCCAATATCGATCCGGTTGCTGCTTTAAAATTAAAACGACAGATTGATGCTTCAAACCAGGACAGAACAGATACTGTGGAGTATATCGACAGCTATTTTCTTGAAAAATACAAGAATGTTGGAGTAAAGAAAAATGCAAAAATCAACACAGAAAGCCCTGCTTGGGGTATTGACCGCCTCTCCATTCTCGCTTTGAAAATATACCATATGGATGAAGAAGCAAACAGAGCAGATGCTACCTTTGAATACAAATTGAAATGCAAAGAAAAATTAGACGTGCTTCTGGAACAACGCATCGATTTGTCAGCCGCTATTAATCAACTGCTTGAAGATATCGCTCAAGGCGAAAAATACATGAAAGTCTATAAACAGATGAAAATGTATAACGACGATGAAATGAATCCTGTGCTTCGGAAAAAATAAAAGTCCCCTAAAACCTGTCAGCTTTTTTAAACTTGAAACTTGAAACCTGAAACAAAAAGTATAAGTCACCTCCTGGTCATCCGTCTCTCAGCACTGGGGGATGTGGCGATGAGTGTACCGGTATTGAGGGTGCTGTGTGCTACTTATCCGCATTTGCAGGTTACGGTTTTGTCAAAACCTTTTCACAAACCACTTTTTGATGAATTGCCAAATGTGACGTTCTATCCCGCTGAAATCAAAAGCAAACACAAAAGCATCGCCGGTCTCATAAAACTAGCTCGTGCATTGGAAAATGAAGGAGTTGATGCGGTGGCAGACATTCACAATGTGTTGCGCTCAAACATTATGGATTCTTACTTTAAACTAAAAAGCATTCCCGTTATCAAATTAGACAAAGGCAGAGCAGAAAAAAAAGCCCTCACCCGCGAGAAAAATAAAATCTTCAAGCCGGTTAAATCTACTATTAAAAGATATACCGAAGTTTTTGAAAAGCTGGGTTTCCCCATTGATATGGAACAACACCAGTTCCCATTAAAAAAGGAAATCCCCGAAAAAGTAATCCCCCTTTTTGACACTACTTTTAAAAAACACATAGGTATTGCACCTTTTGCAGCACATTCAGGAAAGATGTATCCGCTGGAATTAATGGAGGAGGTTATTGCTGGCTTGGACAAAGAAAAGCAGGTTCAAGTATTCCTTTTTGGAGGGGGAAAACAGGAAGAAGAACAGCTGAATACCCTTGCACAAAAATTCAATACAGTAACAAATCTGGCCGGAACACTTTCTTTTGACCAGGAATTAGCCATGCTCGCAAACCTCGATGCGATGCTCGCCATGGACAGTGGAAATGCACATTTGGCTGCGATTTACAATGTGCCCACTATCACAATTTGGGGAGTTACACACCCTTATGCCGGGTTTTATCCTTTTGGACAACCGGAAGAAAATGCGTTGTTAGCAGACAGAAATCTATACCCTTTAATTCCCACCTCCATTTATGGAAATAGATTCCCAAAAGGCTATGAAAATGCTATGAAGACCATTTCACCTCAGCAGATTTTAGATAAACTAAAAAAGATTTAGTAGAACCCTTACAGGGTTATAACCTTGATAGGGTTGATAGTGCCTAGACATCTGTTGTCTAAAATCTTAAGTCTGTTGTCTATTAAACATCATCATAATCCACCTTTAAAACAGAAGTCGTGGGTTGCGCCTGGCAAGTTAAAATAAGCCCCTCTGCCACTTCGCCATCAGTGAGTATTTGATTTTTACGCATAGTAGCGGCGCCCTCAGTAATGCGCGCTATACAGGTGCTGCAAATACCACCTTGGCAGGAATAGGGCGCATCAAGGTCTTTTTCTAATACGACCTCAAGAATGGTTTTGTTTTGAGGCATCACAAAGCTTGTTTCTTCGTCATCGAGCAAAACAGTGAGTGTTGTTGTGCCATCTTGCAATCCTTCAACAACAGCCGATTCTACTGATGTTGAGAAAAGCTCAAAGTGAATCTTTTCTTTTGAAATACCGTTTTCAATAAGTGTTTCTCTAACCTCATCAATCATTGGCTCAGGGCCACAGAGATAATAGTTTGAAGGGTTTAAGTTTTTGTATTTATTCTTTAAAAAATAATTTGTAATGGCTTTGCTAATGCGACCAAACTGATAGTCATCAACTTCTTTTCTGCTAAAAACAAATTCCAGAAAAAATCGTTCGGGATGCACTTGTTGCAGGTCCATCAACTCCTTCATAAAGATGGTGTCTTCAGGAGATTTGTTTCCATAAACGAGTAAAAATTTACTTTCAGGCTCTTTTTCTAATGCGGTTTTGAGAATTGACATGATTGGGGTGATGCCACTTCCGGCAGCAAATGCAACATAACTATTTTTATTACTTTCTTTTGGTTCAAAAATAAAAGTGCCTTCCGGCGGAAGCACATTAAGAGTATCACCTTCACGTAAGTTTTTATTGGCAAAAACCGAAAAACTTCCCCCTTTTACCTCTTTAACCACGACTGAAAGCAATTCCCCCTCTGGTGTTGAGCAAAGCGAATAGGCTCTTCTTACTTTTTTTTCGCCAATAGTTGTTTCTAAAGTGAGGTATTGACCGGACTGAAACCGAAAAACCTTTTTTAAATCTTGAGGAATTTCAAAATGTATCGAAACCGCATCAGGGGTTTCTTTGATGATTTTCTTAACGGAAAGGCTGTGAAGTCTTGACATACTTTTTTTGGCAAAAATACAATCTTGGTTGGGAATGAAACAATTCTTAAAAAAACTTTATATTTTTTTTATTAAAACACACACCGAGCCCCTTAAAATCAAATTTTAATGTCTGTTTTCAATTATTTTCAAAAAGAAACGTATTTTTACACCTCGTTAAAAACTCTACATACTAAATCGTAAGATTTTTAGTTAGTTATCATAAACAAAATATAATTTGATTTGAAGGGCATATTTAAATATTTAGCATTACTTCTTGTCTTGATTTTGGTGGCCTCCTCCTGCTCCAGAAAGAAAAGCACCTTTATGACAAGAAACTATAGAGCAATCAATGCAGAATACAACGCTTTATATAATGGGAACCTGGCATTGGAACAAGGCAAGCGAAGTCTCGCTCAGACAATGAAAGATGATTATTTTGAGATTCTGCCAATTGAACTCATTCAAGTTAAAGAAGAAATCCAATTACCGGGCGAAACAAGAAACACAGATTTTGAACGAGCTGAGGATAAAGCCGTTATCGCTATACAAAAGCACTCCCTTTACTTTAACGGAAAAGAGCACAATCCTCAAATAGACGAGGCTTACATGCTTCTTGGTCAAGCGCGCTATTTTGAATCGAGATTTATCCCTGCCATAGAGGCATTTAATTTTATACTTCACAGATACCCCACAAGCAACAGCATTAATACAGCTAAAATTTGGCGAGAAAAAACAAACATTCGGCTTCAAAATGAAGATGTAGCTATTGAAAACCTCAAAAAGTTATTTGAAGAAGCAAATCTTGAGGATGAAGACTTTGCAGATGCCTCTGCAATGATGGCACAGGCATACATCAATCTTGAATCACCAGATAGCGCAGTGGTTCACATTAAAAATGCTGCAAAATTTACTAAAAACAATGAAACAAAAGGAAGGCTCCTTTACATAAAAGGACAACTCTACAACCTACTAAATGAAAAAGACAGTGCAAATTTGGCTTTTGACGAAGTCATAGCACTCAATAGAAAATCACCCAGAGCGTATATGATTAACGCCAAAATGGAAAAAATCAATAACTTTGATTATGAAAAAGGAGATAAAGTATTGCTTGAAGAACAACTGGAAAAACTAGCAGAAGACAGAGAAAACAGACCCTTCCTTGATATCATTCACCATCAAAGAGGAAAATTTTACACAAAAACAGATGAAATTGATGCTGCAATCGCAGCATACAACACATCAATCAAAGAATTTAGACAAAATCAAAAACTTCAGGCCTTTAATTATGAAGCTCTTGGAGATATTTATTTTGACAAAGCAGAGTACAAAATGGCGGGCGATTACTTTGACAGTACCCTTCAGCGCCTGGTTGAAAACACCAAACTGCACCGCCAGATTAAAAAGAAAAGAGACAACCTTGAGGACGTCATTAGGTATGAAACTATTGCAAAAGTAAACGATAGTGTGCTCAATATAGTTAAAATGAGTGAAGGAGAAAGGCTCGCTTATTTTACTGCATATACTTCAGAATTAAAAGAAAAGGCCATAGCAGACTCTTTGGCACAAATAAAGGAAGAAGAAGGATTTAGAAGTAATGAATTTTTTAAAGGTGGAAGAAAAGGAGATGCAACCGAGGCTGGAGGAACATTTTATTTCTACAATACAACTGCTGCAGCTTTTGGTGCGCAACAGTTTAGAAGACAATGGGGAGACAGAAAACTGGAAGACGATTGGCGCAGGTCAAATAAAACCGTTGTTTTAGATTCTGGTGATGCACAAGATGAACTGGCAGTAGCTAAAAAAGAATTTACCACAGGGGAGGCCTTTTTGCCAGAAACTTATCTGGCACTAATCCCAAGTGACCCAAAAGTGATTGACAGCATCACAAGAGACAGAGATATGGCCTATTACCAACTGGGACTTATTTACAAGGAAAAGTTTAACGAGTACAATCTGGCCATTAATCGCCTTGAAACCTTACTCTCTTATCAACCTGAAGAACGGCTTGTAGTTCCTGCAAAATATCATTTGTACAAAACCTATGAACTCCTGGAAAACAATGCCAAAGTAGAGCAGTACAAAAATGATATTGTATCAAACCACCCGGACTCTCGTTATGCAGAATTCATAAGAAACCCCAGTGCACAAATTGGAGCCGATGAAACAAGCCCTGAATATAAATATTTTGAATTGTATCACCTTTTTGAAGACCAGCAGTATGGTGAAGTAATTTCGAAAGCAGACCAGTACATCAATATGTATGTGGGAGATCCTTTAGTGCCAAAATTTGAATTACTTAAAGCAACAGCTATTGGCCGTCAAGATGGATTTGAAGCCTATAAAAATGCAATCAATTTTATTTCATTAAATTATCCAAATTCTGAAGAAGGAAGAAAAGCAAATAATATTTTTCACGCTCAATTACCAAAAATTGAAAAGTTTGATTTTGAAGCCAATAATGACTCAGAACGATGGAAACTCATCTATGAGTTTGATAGTTCATCCAGAGAAGATGCTATGGCTCTTAAAGAGAAACTGGATACCGCAATAGACGAACTAAAATTCAATTATATTGACACCTCTATTGACTATTACAATGCCTCAAAAGTATTTGTGGTTGTTCACGGTCTTTATAGTAAAGAAGGCGCCAAAGGATTTGCTGAAACTCTAAGAGAAAACAAAAAATACAAGTTAAGTCATCCGTATATTGAAATATCCTCACCCAATTATGCCGTAGTTCAAGTGCATAAAAATTTGGAATTGTATAACGACAAAATCAATTAAAATGTTCACAGACAAAAAATCCAAAGCCCCCGCTATTGTTGGAAATCAACAAAACAGAATTACTGAAGGAACCTCAATCACCGGCGATCTGATTTCAAAATCAGGCATGCGCATTGATGGAAATGTTCAGGGCAATGTGAAAACACCTTCAAAAGTTGTTCTGGGCGAAACGGGTACTATTAAAGGCACCCTGGAATGTGAAAATGCTGATATTGAAGGAAAATTTTCCGGCAATATGACCATTACGGGCACTTTAACACTAAGAGCTACTGCTCAGGTTGATGGAGATGTAGTTGCAGGAAAACTTGCCATAGAACCCGGTGCTGCTTTTAATGCAACTTGTGTGATGAAAGGCTCTGTAAAACAAATAATTGAAAAAAAGGAAGAAATTCAGGAGTCGATAAAATCTCAAAATCACCTTTTTGAAAGACAAGAAAGAAGTTCAAAACCAAAAACAGAGCAAAGCGTTTAGCAGCTATGCAGTTTATTCAGGTATTGCTTTTCAAATGATAGCAATCATTGGTGGCGGCACCTATTTAGGAAGCCTTCTTGACGGTTACTTTGAGACCCAAAAACCCATACTCACCGCCGGGCTATCACTTATTTCGGTTTTAATCGCTATTTTTGCAGCTATTAGACAACTATTGTCCATTTCAAAAAAAGACACTGAATGAATCCGCTATTCTTAAAAAGAGAAGCTACTTTTGTTATGCTTCTGCTACTTTTCACCTTGTTGTTATTTGGAATACATCTGTATATCTCTTTTTATTTTATAGAAGAAGTTAAACTCATCATACCACTTTATGCTATTTATGGATTTCACTTTATTACCGTCCTAATTGTCTATACCATTGTAAATTTTAAACACGCAACGGGTAAAACCCAAATCTTTCCACTTTTTATGGGAGCAACGCTTTTTAAAATGATCCTTTGTATCGTATTTTTACTTCCGGTTCTGTTAAAACCTAATGAAAATGCTACCTTGGAAGTGTTTAACTTCTTCATCCCTTACTTTCTCTATTTGGCTTTTGAAATCATCAACATTACCCTTTTTCTCAAAGAGAAATAAACCTGTATTTTATTGTTTGACAATTCATTTAGTATTACTACATTTGCACCGATTTTCAGGAACGCATTATTACTTTATTGAAGAAATGAATTTAAGCGCCATCAGAACACTGTTTTTAGGAGTATTTTTAAGTACTTCTTTTTTTGTATCTGCTCAGGAAGTCTCAACTGAGGCTCAAGAGGATAAAAAATTTGACCCCAAAAGCATGATTATGCATCACGTAAAAGATGCTTATGGGTTTCATATTATCGATATAGGTGAAAAGAAATACGCTATATCACTTCCCATCATTTTATGGACAGATAATGGCCTTACTACTTTTATGTCGTCTGCCTTTGAACATGACTATTATGGAAATGTTGTAGTTGAGAGAAACGGCGAAAAATTTGTAAACTATAAAGAAAAAATTTATCAGCTTAACCTCGGTGAGGATGCTTTGGTAAAAGGTGAAGACGGATACCCGGCAAACGCCTCTAAACCTCTTGACATATCAATTACCAAAAACGTCTTTATGATGTGGGTATCTATGTTGGTATTGTTCTTAATTTTTATTGGAGCTGCCAGAAAATACAAAAAATCAGAAAGCTTTGTTCCCAAGGGAATAGCGAGTTTTGTAGAGCCTTTAGTGCTTTTTATAAGAGATGAAGTAGCCATACCTATGATTGGTGAGAAAAAGTATGCACGCTATATGCCATACCTTTTAACAGTCTTTTTCTTTATTTGGTTAAACAATATTTTTGGTTTAATCCCAATTATAAATGGAGCCAACCTTACCGGAAATATTGCATTTACATTGACAATGGCGACGTTCACATTTATCATTACAACATTTAGCGGAAACAAGAGCTACTGGAAGCACATTTTCTGGATGCCGGGAGTGCCTGTACCCATGAAAATATTTTTAATGCCTATTGAGATTGTTGGAATGTTTACCAAGCCCATCTCGCTGATGATTCGTCTTTTTGCAAACATCACCGCAGGACATATTATTATACTTGCTTTAATGTCGCTCATTTTTATTTTTAATACGGTTGCAATTGCGCCTGTATCTGTGGCTTTTTCATTATTTATTATAGTAATAGAGATTGTTGTTACAGCAATTCAGGCTTATATATTTACAATTTTGTCTGCCCTTTATTTTGGGATGGCAACAGAAGAACATGAACACCATTAATTAATTTAAATTTTATAACTATGACTATTACAGGAATTGCAGCTATTGGAGCTGGTTTAGCAGCTATTGGAGCTGGAATGGGTATCGGACGTATTGGTGGGTCGGCTATGGAAGCTATGGCTCGTCAACCTGAAATCCAAGGTAAGATTCAAACATCTGCACTAATTCTTGCAGCCTTCGTTGAGGCGGTTGCATTATTTGGAGTGGTTGTTGCCTTGTTACAAGGGTAAAAATCAAAAAGCACAGAAGTAACGGTTGGTTGCTTCTGTGTTTTTAATAAATTTAAATGATTAAAACTTTATAGAAATGGATTTAGTAACTCCCGGATTTGGACTTGTATTTTGGACGGCAATCACTTTCCTTATACTCCTTTTTATATTAAAGAAATTTGCCTGGAAACCCATTCTAGGCGCTGTTAGCTCTCGTGAAGAGTCCATTAAAGACGCACTTGCTGCTGCTGAAGCCGCTCGTCGCGAAATGGAAAACCTTCAGGCAGATAATGAGCGTATTCTTCAGGAAGCCCGTGCAGAGCGTGAAGCTATGCTGAAAGACGCACGCGATATGAAAAACAAGATGATTGCTGACGCTAAAGAAGAAGCAAAACAATCAGCAGATAAAATGATTGCCCAGGCTCAAGAAGCCATTCAAAGCGAGAAAAAAGCAGCAATTGCTGAACTGAAAGGTCAGGTTGCATCACTCTCATTAGAAATCGCAGAAAAAGTTGTAAAACAAGAACTCTCTAACAAAGGCCAGCAAGAAAAACTTGTAGAGGATATGTTAGGAAAAGCAACTTTAAACTAAGGAACTCATGAGCAGAGCAGCCATAAGATATGCAAAAGCAGTTTTAGATCTTTCAAATCAGAATGGGTCTTCAAAAGAGACATTTACGGAAATGAAAGATGTTTTGAACACACTTCAAGGCAGCAAAGAAATGCAATTGATGTTGAAAAGCCCTGTTGTTAAACAAGAAGACAAACGAGCTGTTTTAAAACAAGTGTTCAGCAACTCCTCTGAAATCCTTTTGAGCTTAATGGACATTTTGATTGACAACAAGCGTGGAGGTCTTTTGGAAAAGGTAGCTACAAATTATATTTCGCTTTACAACACAAGTATCAATGCAGTAGAAGCAGTTGTAACATCAGCAATTCCCCTTGATAATGCATTGGAACAAAAAGTGTTGGTTAAAGTAAAAGAACTCACCGGAGCAACTGAAGTTACTCTTGTTAACAAGGTAGATCCTGCAATTATTGGTGGATTTGTTTTACGTGTAGGGGACACTCAATATGATGCAAGTATTGCAAACAACTTTGAAGAATTAAGAAAAGAATTTAAACAAGCATATAATTAAAAAAGCGTCATAGACGACTTTAACTTTATATTTTAATACAATGGCAGAAGTAAAACCGGCTGAAGTATCAGCAATTTTAAAGAAACAACTTTCAGGATTTGAAGCATCAGCTTCCCTTGATGAAGTAGGAACTGTTTTAACCGTGGGTGATGGTATTGCCCGTGTGTATGGACTTTCAAATGTACAATACGGCGAACTTGTTGAGTTTGGCGGTGGTTTGGAAGGAATTGTACTTAACCTCGAGGAAGACAACGTTGGGGTGGTACTTTTAGGACCTTCTAAAGCTATTAAAGAAGGCTCTGTTGTAAAACGCACACAACGCATCGCATCTATCAAAGTGGGTGAAGGAATCACAGGACGTGTCGTTGACACACTTGGTATTCCAATTGACGGAAAAGGACCTATCGTTGGCGAAACGTATGAATTGCCGCTTGAGCGCAAAGCGCCCGGTGTAATTTACAGAGAGCCCGTAACTGAGCCACTTCAAACAGGTATTAAGGCGATTGACGCGATGATTCCGGTTGGAAGAGGTCAGCGTGAATTGGTAATTGGTGACCGTCAAACGGGTAAAACCACGGTTTGTATCGATACCATTATCAATCAAAAAGAGTTTTATGATGCCGGTGAGCCGGTGTATTGTATCTATGTAGCCATTGGTCAAAAAGCATCAACTGTTGCAAACATTGCTAAAGTCCTTGAAGACAAAGGTGCGATGGCATACACTACAATTGTTGCTGCAAATGCGAGTGACCCTGCTCCTATGCAGGTATATGCTCCTTTTGCTGGGGCTGCAATTGGTGAATACTTTAGAGACACAGGTCGTCCTGCATTAATTATTTATGATGATTTATCAAAGCAAGCTGTTGCATATCGTGAGGTTTCACTTCTTTTAAGAAGACCTCCGGGACGTGAAGCATACCCCGGTGACGTTTTCTACCTTCACTCAAGATTGTTAGAGCGTTCAGCTAAAATCATCAACGATGATGGCATTGCAAAAAACATGAATGACCTTCCCGATGTTTTAAAAGACAAAGTAAAAGGTGGTGGCTCATTAACAGCATTACCTATTATTGAAACACAAGCAGGTGACGTTTCAGCATATATCCCTACTAACGTAATTTCGATTACAGACGGTCAGATTTTCCTTGAATCAGATTTATTTAACGCAGGTGTCCGTCCGGCAATTAACGTGGGTATTTCGGTATCACGTGTGGGTGGTAACGCTCAGATTAAATCGATGAAGAAAGTAGCAGGTACACTAAAACTGGATCAGGCACAATACCGCGAATTGGAAGCGTTTGCTAAATTTGGTTCAGACCTTGATGCTGCGACGATGAACGTTATCGAAAAAGGAAAACGCAACGTTGAGATACTAAAGCAAGCAGAAGCAAGTCCGTTTACTGTTGAAGATCAGGTGGCAATTATTTATGCAGGTTCTAAAAACTTGTTGAGAAGTGTTCCTGTAGATAAGGTCAAAGAATTTGAAACTCAGTATATCGAATTTCTAAACGCAAAACACAGAAACATCCTTGACGATATCAAAGCAGGTAAATTAACCGATGAGGTAATGGATACACTTGCCAATGTTGCAAAGGAGCTTTCTGCGAAATACAATTAGATTTGAGTAATTGAGTATTAAGACAGAGACGTTTCTTAATACTCAATACTTAATACTTGATACTCTATTAAAATGGCAAACTTAAAAGAAATACGCAACAGGATTACATCAGTATCTTCAACGATGCAGATTACCAGCGCCATGAAAATGGTGTCTGCTGCAAAACTGAAGAAAGCGCAAGATGCAATTACCGCTATGCGTCCTTATGCTGATAAATTAACGCAATTATTACAAAGCTTAAGCGCTACCCTTGAAGGCGACAGTGGAAGTAAATATGCCAATCAACGCGAAGTAAAAAGTGTTTTGATTGTTGCCATCACTTCAAACAGAGGGCTAGCAGGAGCATTTAATTCAAATATTGTCAAGGAAGCCAAAACGATTGCCGCAGGTTTTTCAGGCAAAAAAGTAGATTTTTTCACTCTAGGTAAAAAGGGAAATGACATATTAAAGAAAACCCATACCATTGCTGAAAACAACAACGAAATTTTTGAAGATCTTAACTTTGAAAATGTTTCTATCATTGCAGAAAAATTGATGGAGTTGTTTACTTCAGGGCAGTATGACAAAATCATATTGGTATATAACCAGTTTAAAAATGCTGCTACCCAAATTGTTGCCAAAGAGCAATTCCTTCCAATCGTGCCTATGGAAACTACTGAAGTAGCCCCTTCAATGAAGAATCAGGATTATATTTTTGAACCTTCCAAAGAAGAAATTGTTGAGCAATTAATTCCTAAAAGTCTAAAAACACAGTTATTTACAGGCATTAGAGATTCTGTAGCGAGTGAGCACGGTGCACGTATGACGGCCATGCACAAAGCAACAGACAACGCTACTGAGCTTAGAGATGCACTTAAATTATCTTACAACAAGGCACGTCAGGCTTCGATTACCAATGAAATCCTTGAAATTGTTGGTGGAGCTGAGGCGTTGAACAATTAGGCGAGAGCCAAATTTTCTCAATTGCGAAGCGTTGAACAATTAGGCGAGAGCCAAATTTTAAAAATTAATCAACCCTTTCAGGTTTCAAAACTCTGAGAGGGTTTTTTATATTATCTTTATGGCACGCCACTTGCAACTGACTTTTAAAAACATAAATCATGCGTCCGTTAACTTTTTTATTAATTTTAATATTCACTATATCTTGCAACAGCAATAAGACCATGTTTCAAGAAAATCCTCCATTTAAATTAGAAGAAGCAGGTTTTCAAAAATGGTTTGGCGGTACACCCGATGCCGGTAAGGGTATTCATTTCACACTCACATTTTCTGAAATTTCAGATGATGTTCTTATTGAAAAAATTTATTTTAGAGGAAAAGTAGAAATTCTAAAACAAAACACTCAAAATAACAAAACATATTTGGCAACTTTCGTTGAAAAACCAAAACAAGATATCATCCTTGACGCCAATCCGGCAAAGGAAATGGATAACCCCAAACCCTCATTACCCATAAAATTTTCATTTGATTTAAAAGAAAATGAAGCAGTTGTTCAATATAAAAAAGGAACAAAAACGCACTATTTCAAAATTGGGAAAATATTTGAAAAAGAAGTAATCGCATACCCGTCTTCAAAACAGGATGATAACTAATCCCTAAAATTTTGCGCAACTAAGTCGTTTTAAATACATTTATCGTTTCTAACAACTACTGATTTTGACGGCTTTAAAAAAACTCTTTCAACACACTTTTATTTATGGTCTGGCAACAGTATTGCCCAGAATGCTTAGTTTTCTTTTAGTCCCGTTGTACACTGCAGTGCTTCCCGTTAAGGAGTATGGCGAAATTTCCATCATTTTCTCCTGGATTATCCTCTTTAATGTAATTCTGGCATACGGAATGGAAACAGCATTTTTTAGGTTTTTTACTAAAGAGCAGGATAAAAAAACAGTCGTTTCAACCGCAACAATTTCACTTATTTTTAGTTCGCTGCTGTTTTTAGTTGCAGCGTTTACTTTTAGACATGGCCTTTCAGCGCTTTCGGGCATTCCTGTTGAATATATCACGTTTACAATACTTGTTCTCACACTCGATGCACTGGTTATTATTCCATTTGCGTGGTTGAGAGCCAATGAACAACCTGTGCGCTATGCTGTGATTAAGATTTTCAATGTCATTGTGAATTTAGGGTTGAATGTTTTTTTCCTAGTTGCACTTCCTCAAATGGCATCTGATGATTTTTTCGGAAAGTTGTATATAGCAGAATATGAAATTTCTTATATTTTCATCTCGATGGTGGCGGCGAGTGCAATCACATTTTTACTTTTGCTTCCGTTTTATTTTAAAACCATATATAAATTCAGTAAACCGCTTTGGAAAGAAATGATGCGGTATGCAATTCCAATATTAATTGCAGGAATTGCTTTTGCGATTAATGAAGCCTTTGACAGGATTCTTTTGGGTTGGTTACTTCCATCTGATATTGCAGAGGAAGCGGTTGGTGCTTATGCTGCTTGTTACAAACTGGCCATTTTTATGACCCTTTTCGCGACAGCGTTCAGGCTGGGAATTGAACCTTTCTTCTTTAGTCAAGCGAAAGAAAAAAATGCGCCTGAGACCTATGCTTTGATTACCCGTTATTTTATTGCTTTTGGGGCGGTTATTTTACTTACAGTGGTTGTTTTTGCAGATGTGTTGAAAATCATCCTCATTCGTGACACTGACTATTGGGTGGCGATGCAAATTGTACCGTTGATTTTGCTGGCAAATTTTTGTTTAGGTATTTATCACAATCTTTCTGTTTGGTATAAAATTACTGATCGCACTAAGTTTGGAGCCTATATATCCATTTTTGGTGCTGTAATCACGCTAAGTGTGAACTTTTTATTGATTCCCACTATGAGTTTTATGGGCTCTGCCATCGCGACTGTGGCGGCTTATGGGACTATGATGTTGCTTTCTTATTATTTTGGTCAAAAATATTTTCCTATTCCATATGCGATAAAAAAAATAAGCTTGTATTTCTTTGGCTCTATCCTTATATCAGCAATTTGTTTCTATATTCTCAAAAATACTTATGCGATTACTATTCCCTTATGGATCGCTTTTTTAACTTTGGTACTTGTTCAGGAAAAGCAAGCTGTTCAACAAATTTTAAGATTTAAAAAATGACCATAAAGATTATTAACAAATCAAACCATGAGCTACCCCATTATGAAACCATTGCTTCTGCGGGAATGGATTTACGCGCTTTTATTCAAGAGTCTGTCACCTTACAGCCCTTAGAGCGAGCTATCATTAAAACCGGGCTCTTTATAGAGCTTCCTGTGGGCACAGAAGCGCAAGTAAGGCCGCGAAGTGGCTTGGCAGCAAAAAAAGGAGTAACTGTCTTAAACGCTCCCGGAACCATCGATGCAGATTATCGCGGGGAGATTGGTGTGATACTTGTTAATCTGTCAAATGAGGCTTTTACCATTGAAAATGGTGAACGCATTGCCCAGTTAGTTATCGCAAAACACGAGCGTGCTCAATGGATGGAAGTAGAGTCACTTTCGGAAACTTCTCGAGGAGAAGGTGGTTTTGGAAGCACAGGAGTAAAATAAAAGTCTTATGTCTAATATCTCAAAACTAAAGTCTAAGTAATGAAAATAATCGTACCCATGGCAGGCCGCGGAAGCCGCCTCAGACCCCACACTCTTACGGTTCCAAAACCCTTAATTCCGGTAGCGGGAAAACCCATTGTACATCGATTGGTAAAAGACATCGCTAAAGTTTTGAATAGAAAAATTGAAGAAGTGGCCTTTATCATCGCTGAAGATTTTGGAAAAGAAGTAGAAGAAAACCTGCTTGATATTGCAAAAACAATGGGTGCAAAGGGAACTATTTACTATCAGGACAAACCCCTAGGCACCGGTCATGCGATTATGTGCGCTAAGGATTCGCTGAGTGGTCCTTGTGTGATTGCTTATGCAGATACCCTTTTCAGGGCTGATTTTCAATTGGATGAAAAAGCAGACAGCGTTATTTGGGTTAAAGAAGTACAAAATCCTTCACAATATGGTGTGGTGAGCTTAAGCGAAAACAATCACATCACAGGACTTGTTGAAAAACCTCAAGATTTCGTTTCCAATTTGGCTGTTATTGGAATTTATTATTTCAAAGAAGCTTCAGTTTTAAAAGACGAATTGCAAAAAGTACTGGATGCCAATTTAACTCACGGCGGTGAGTACCAAATCAATGACGGTATCAAAGCAATGATGCAGCAAGGAAAAGTTTTCGTGCCCGGAAAAATTGATGAATGGATGGATTGTGGCAATAAAAATGTCACGGTAGAAACCAATACTCGAATGCTCAATCACCTTTCAAATGAAGGCATGCCGCTGATATCGAGTAAAATCAAAGAAGACAATGCTACCATCATCGAGCCTTGTTATATTGGTGATAATGTAACTTTGAAAAATGCAACTATTGGCCCCAATGTTTCATTGGGTGACGGTTGTATCGTCGAGGACAGCACAATCAAAAACAGCTTGATACAAACCAACACTACAATTAAAAATGCCAGTTTAGACAATGCAATGATAGGGAATCACGTTATCTTTGATGGAAACTTTACATCCTTGAGTTTAGGTGATTTTTCTGTGATGGAATAATTTCGGCTTTAGATTAAACAAAACATATATTGAATACAAAACCTTTTTACGTGTCGGTATTGTTTATTGGAATGTTTATCATTCCTCAATTTACTTTTGCCCAGGAAAAAGGTGAGGAAGAAATCACTGACGAGTTGGGCGTGGTGACAGATCGTTTTCAGGAACACTTTTTTGAGGCACTCAAACAAAAAGGGATTGAAAACTATGACAGAGCACTTAAATCACTGGAAAAAGCAGCTCAAGAATCCCCCAATGAAGTGGTCATTTATTTTGAAATGGCAAAGAACTATGGATTCCTGAAACAATGGGACAGAGCAGAGGAAAATTACAACAAAGTGCTTGAAATGGAACCCGGCTTGCCAGAAGCTTTTGAAGGTCTCTATGATGTTTACTACAACACAAATGACTATCTAAAAGCCATCGAAGTTGTAAAAAAACTCATTCCGTTTGATAGAGAATACAAAGAAGACCTCGCTAACCTTTATGAGCGCACAGAGCAGTATGACAAAGCTTTAGAATTGCTGGATGAATTGGATAAGGAGTTGGGGAATAATGACTATCGCAATCAATTGAGGCAACAAATCTATTCAAAAAGTGATGATACAGGAGGCCAGATTTCAGACCTGGAACAACGCATCAATCGCACGCCCGCAAACGAGCAGGATTTCCTCAACCTCATCTATCTTTACAGTGAGCAAAACAACAAAGAAGCCGCTTTCGCCACAGCGAAAAAATTAATCGAAACCAATCCCAATTCAGAATTGGCTCACCTGGCATTGTATAAGTTTTACCTTGATGACGGTAAAACTGATGAAGCAATAAATTCAATGAAGAAGGTATTTGCTTCAGATGAAATAGATCAGGAAAATCAATTCAAAGTGCTTAATGATTTCTTACTTTTTGTAAATGAAAATCCGGCTTTTGAAAAAAACCTGGAGGAAATGGTCGCGCTGTTTTCTAAAGAATCAAAAAACAACCAAGTTTATGTGCAACTGGGGAACTATTATTTAGGAAAAGAACTGAAAGAAGAAGCACTTCAGTATTTTCAAATGGGCCTAAAAAACAATGCAACCGATTATAACCTGATTAAAAACACGCTTTTGTTACAGATTGATTTTAATAAATTTAATGAAGCTGAGGAATTAAGCAGGAAAAGTCTTGATTTATTTCCCAGTCAGCCGTTACTTTATTTAATCAATGGTTTAGCAAACCTAAACCTTGAAAACACTTCAAAAGCAAAATTGATGCTGGAAACAGGACTTGATTTTCTAATCGATGACCTTCAAATGGAGCTTGACTTTTACCTTCAACTAAGCAAAGTGCATGAAAAAGAAGGGAATACTTCTAAGGCAACAGAATATGAAAATAAAGCAAAACAAATCCTTGAAAAAAACTAAATCTCTGTATGAACTTTTTTAAAGCTGCAACGGTTATTTTTCTAAGCACACTCTTACTGTCTTGTGGCACAGCCAGAAAAGCTTCAACAGCCCTTGACAAAGGAATAAGCGCGAAGGAATTAATTGATCTTCATAAAAAAAGTGAAGCGCGCTTTAAAACAATAGCATCAAGGGTTCAAGTGAATTATGATGACGGCGAAACTTCGCAAAGCGTCACTGTAAGTTTGCGAATGCAAAAGGATGAAACCATATGGGTAAGTGCATCAATTTTAGGAATCACAATGGCAAAGCTGCTCATCACTCCAGAAAAAGTGAGCTATTATGAAACCATCGATAAAACCTATTTTGATGGAAATTTTAGCTTGTTGAGTCGCTGGCTGGGAGTGGACATTGATTTTGAAATGGCACAAAATATTTTATTAGGTAATGCCGTTTTTCATTTGAATGATAAAAATTATTTGGTTTCAGTAACAGATATTAATTACAAGCTTACGCCAAAAAAACAAGTGGAATTGTTTCAACATATTTTTTTGCTAAATCCGGCAAATTTTAGAATGGCATCACAACAAGTGGCACAACCCAACGAGCAACGTATTCTTACTGTAGATTATATATCTTATCAAGAAGCGGGCAATCATATATATCCAAAAGAAATAAGGTTAAACGCCATTGAGCAAAGCAGGCAAACAAGAATAATACTTGATTACAGAAACATTGATGTAAATCCTGTGGTGACTTTTCCGTTTAGAATTCCCGGAGGCTATCAAGAAATAACTATAGATTAATGAGTGCAGTGATAAGAGTTTTTTTGATTTTTGGAATGCTGTTTTTAACAGGGCAAATGCTTTTGTCTCAAACTGATAAACAAGCTGAACTTGAACAAAAACGCTTGCAAATACAAGAGGAAATAAAACAAATCAACAACTTACTTTTTTCAACAAAAAAGAAGGAAAAGTCTGTACTCATTGAAGTTGAAAACATTTCCAGTCGCATTCAAGCAAGGGAAAATTTGATTAAAGTAACCAATCAGCAAGCCAATCTTATTTCGCGAGAGATTAATTCTAATATGTCAAAGATTGACCAGTTGCGAAAAGATCTTCAAACATTAAAAGACGATTATGCAAAATTGATTGTGCGGACCTATAAAAGCAAATCTGATCAAAGCAGGGTGATGTTTTTACTTTCCTCGGAAAGTTTTTTACAAGCCTATAAGCGGGTTCAATATATGCAACAATATGCCAATCACAGAAAAAAACAAGGAGAGGAAATACAACAAAAAACGCAAGAGCTTCAGGAATTGAATCAAAATCTGATTGTTCAGCAAAAAGAAAAACAAGTGCTTATAGAAGAAAACAGAGTTGCTCGCAATCAATTACAGGACGAACGCAAACAACAGGAAGCATTAATGAGCACACTTAAAAAAGACGAAAGCAAATACACAGCACAAATAAGAGAAAGACAGCGGGTCGCAGCCGCAATCGATAAACAAATAGAAGATTTAATCAAAGCGGCTATAGCAGAGTCAAACAAAGCTACCGGAACGACCAGAAAGGAAAGAACAAGTACCACTTTTGCAATGACAGCAGAGGCAAAAGCCCTCGCAGCAAATTTTACAGGCAATAAAGGAAAACTGCCCTGGCCGGTTGAGCGCGGTGTGGTGGTAACCCGATTTGGAACCACTCAACACCCCACCTTACCAAATATTAAGACGTATAGTAGTGGGGTAGAAATCGCCACCGAAGAAGGCGCAAAGGCACGGGCTGCATTTGATGGCGAGGTGCTGGCAGTAACCGTGATTAGAGGTGCCAATAAGGCGGTGCAAATAAGACATGGTGATTATATCACGGTTTATCAAAACGTGGATGAGGTGTATGTAAAACGAGGAGACAAAGTGACTACCAGACAAGAAATAGGAAGGGTATATACCAATCAAACCACCGGTAAAACCATCTTAAAATTCTTGATTTTTCAAAATACAAACAAGTTAAATCCGGCAGATTGGGTTTATAAGATGTAGTTTTATACAAACAAAGCCTTCAGCTCTGTCGCATCTTTAGGTTTCATTTTTCCGGCGAGAACCAGGCTAAGTTGTTTTCGTCGTAAGGCAGCTACAAAGCGTTCTTTTTCTAGATCTGTTTCCGGAATTATTTCTGGAACTTCCATTGGAGTACCCATTTCATCAACAGCAACAAAAGTATAAATCGCTTCGTTTGCTTTTGACCTGTTACCACTTTCACGGTCTTCAATCCATACATCCATATAGACTTCCATAGAAGTTTTAAAAGCACGAGATACTTTAGCTTCAACAGTCACAACACTTCCCACAGGAATCATTTTATTAAAAGCCACGTGGTTGACTGAAGCAGTTACTACAATGCGACGGGAATGCCTTCTTGCGCTTATGCTCGCCGCACGGTCCATACGTGCCAGTAACTCGCCCCCAAACATATTCCCAATTGGGTTTGTTTCACTGGGCAGCACCATGTCTGTGAGGATGGTAAGTGTTTCTTTGGGTGTTCTGGATTGCATAATTAATTTTTATGCAAAGATACTGTCTTTTGAAATTTAGCGAACTATAAGTGATAAAAAAAGAAAGGTAAAATTAATCCAATACCTCAACTAACAACCAAGCGTCTTTGTTGTCTTGAAGTTTTACTTCACGAAGTGATTTGAGAGCCTCTTCTCTGCTTTCAAAACTAGCATATACCACTTGATGAAGCCCATATTTATTAACCCCAATCGTTCTAGCTGGATATCCTTTTTCTTTAAGTTGTTCAATTTTGGTAAGTGCATTTTCCTCCATTCTAAAAGCTCCGGCGATTAGATGATAATTACCTTCAGGTTTTTTTACCCCAAGAGTGAGAGATGGAAGTGGCGTGTTTACTACAAAAGTGGCTTGCTGAATTTGATTTTCCATCAAGGAATTTGCCTTTTGCTTTTCAACGATATTGTGCTGAGTTACTTGAGAATTGTATAAATAAAGGCCTCCCATACTTGACAAACCAATGGCAAGTAACCCAATGGCGGCATATTTTAAATAAGGAATACTTCTTCTTTGAGGTGTAAAAAGAAGGGCAGGCTCTTCCACTTTTTTCTTTTGAATTTCCCTTTCAACTTTTGAAGAAACAAATGAGCTTAATCCAAAAGCTTCGGTAAGAAAATTTGATGACGTTTCAGGGATAAATTCAAGATAGGAGTTCTTATTTGTTTTAAGCGAGCCTATATTGGGAATTAAAACAATCTCTCCATTTTCCAGTTTCCTTTTGAGCGTTTTTACCTCCGCTCTAAGGCGAAAAAGTGCAACTTCATAGGTAATATTTTCAGTTTTGGCAATATGATTTGCAAGCAAACCATCATTGGTCTGTAAATGTCTGTTAAAAGAGAGGGTTTTTGCTGGAGGGAAAAATGTATTTGTTTTGTCATCAATAAATGCCGGCTTATTTTGGGTTAAAAAAGCACCCAAGCCCGGCAGGATGACACATTCATACCTGTATAGTAAATCGCTTATGTAATTAAATAAATTCATTTTAAACAAATTTACTGTTTTTTTCCACTTTCAAAATATACAATTGCATAAGTTTTTAACAATTCAATTTTTCTTGTACTTTTATAACATACACAAATAGAAATTGTGACAAAAGACGATTTATTTTATACTCTTGTTTTGCAAAAAGTGCCCAATTTGGGAGATGCTTCTGCAAAGAAGTTAATTCAAAAAGCGGGAAGCCCTGAAGCTGTTTTCAAGGAGAAAAAAAGCAATTTGCTTAAAATTGATGGAATAGGAACTCTTAAGTTAAAAGACTTAGGGACCAAAGATTTTTTCGCTTTAGCGGAAGAAGAAATTCAATTTATTGAAGAAAATGAAATTAAAACCTGTTTTTTTAAAGACGAAGATTACCCTGAAAAACTCAAACACTGTATCGATGGGCCTATACTCTTTTTTCAACGAGGAAACATCAATCTAAACAAAAAGCGAATTATCAGTGTAGTGGGGACCCGAAAAGTCACAAGTTATGGGAGTGCTTTTTGTGAGCAATTGATGGAAGAGTTAGCGCCGCTTGACCCTATTATTGTCTCTGGCTTTGCTTATGGGGTTGATATAACGGCGCATAAAGCGGCTGTTAAAAATGGTTTGCAAACCATTGCCTGCCTTGCCCATGGGCTGAATCAAATATACCCAAAAACACATAAAAAGTATATTAAAGAAGTGGAACATCACGGCGGTTTTATTACCGAGTTTTGGAGTAGTGACGTTTTTGACAGAACCAATTTTTTAAAACGCAATCGCATAATTGCCGGAATTTCTGAGGCAACCATCGTGATTGAATCTGCAGAAAAAGGAGGTAGTTTGGTCACGGCAGAACTTGCCAATTCATACAACAGAGATGTGTTTGCCGTGCCTGGAAGAGTTAGCGATAGTCAAAGCAAGGGCTGCAACAACCTTATTAAAACACAACGCGCTCATTTATTAACCTCTGCAGCAGATTTAATCTATATTTTAAACTGGCAACTAGATGAAACTAGACCTAAAGTGATTCAAAAACAGCTTTTTGTTGAGCTTAACGAGGAGGAGAAGGTGATTTTTAACTATTTGAAAGAAAACCCCAAAGCCCATCTCGACGCAATTGCTTATGATTGCAATATGCCCATTTTTAGGGCTACTACATTACTTTTTGACCTCGAGTTAAAAGGGTTGGTAAGGCAACTGCCGGGTAAAACATTTGAATTAAATTAAAAAAATTAAGAACTAAAAGAAATATTTATTACTTTTACTCTTATTAATCAAATATTTAAACATTATGAAAAAAATTACTTTATCTTTATTTTCAATTGCAGTATTGGCCTTTGCAGGGCAAATGACTGCTCAACAAGCTGAGATTGATCCAGACTACAATCAAAACCCGGCACCCGGAAACACAGAAATTATTAATACTGGCACACACTATCAAGTAGCTGGAGGTGTTATTTACTCAAATGGACCCTACTTTAGTGTTGCAGGTGGAGGCTCTGGAGGAGCAGACTTAAGCTTACTAGAAACAACTTCTTTAGGGATGAATACTCTTGGAGCTGGTCACCAGACTTCTGCCGGAAATAGAGTTGCAGATGACTGGGAATTAACTGATAACGTTGAAGTTACATCAATTGACTTCTATGCATATCAAACCGGATCTACTACTACATCTACAATGTTAGGTGTGACCTTATTAGTTTGGGATGGTGACCCATCTGATCCTGCAAGTAGTGTTATCTTTGGAGACGATGCTATCAGTGCTATGATAAGCACAGAATGGAGTGGAGCCTACAGAGCTTCTGAAGGAAATGAGTCAAACATAGATCGTCCTATTATGAGAAACACTGTTGAGACTCCTGGTTTAACATTAGCTCCCGGAACTTATTGGTTTGATTGGGATGCTGATGGTTCTTTAGCTTCTGGACCTTGGGCACCACCAATAGCAATTATAGGAGAAGCTACTACAGGTAATGGACAGCAATCAATTGCGGGTGTTTGGCAACCTCTAGAGGATTCAGGAACTTTTACTCCTCAAGGTCTTCCTTTTGATGTAACCGGTACTGTTTTAAGTCTTGTTGACAATTCTTTTGAAGGCTTTAGCTACTACCCTAACCCAACTACAAACATATTGAATGTAAATGCGAAAGCAAACATTGAGAACATTTCTATCTTTAATGTTTTAGGACAGGAATTAATTACTGTTGCACCAGGAAACATCAATGCTAAAGTTGATATGTCTGGTTTAAGCAACGGGATGTATGTAATGAAAGCTACTGTTAATGGTACTGTGGGAAGTTTTAATATCGTAAAAAGATAAAAACACTCATCCCCTTATAATAATTATTTAAACCCCTCAGTTTAACTGGGGGGTTTTTTATTGCTTCTAAAAGCCCACTTTTTTTCTAACTTTTAGTAAAACTTCATTTGCAACTACCGAAGCTTTTTTTGAACCCAGTTGAAGTGCATCTTCAAGCTCCTGTTTGTTTTGCATCAGGTAATTAAATCGAGTTCTTTGCTTTTCAAAACGAGTAAGCATCAATTCATAGAGCGATTGTTTGGCATGGCCATATCCATAATTTCCACCGGCATAGTTTGCCCTCATACCCGCTATTTCCTCTTTTGAGGCAAGCAATTTATACAAAGCAAATACATTGCATGTATCAGGGTTTTTGGGTTCTTCTAGTGGAGTACTGTCTGTTTCAATACTCATAATTTGCTTTCGCAACTGCTTTTCAGGCAAAAAGAGATTGATTGTATTTTCTTTAGATTTGCTCATCTTAGCGCCATCAGTCCCGGGAATATACATACTTTCTTCCTGCACTTTTGCTTCGGGTAAAACAAAAGTTTCACCATATTTTGCATGAAATCGAGATGCAACATCACGAGTCATTTCAAGGTGTTGAAGTTGGTCTTTTCCCACGGGTACAAACTCGGCATCATACAATAAAATGTCTGCTGCCATCAACATGGGATAAGTAAACAAACCGGCATTGACATCTTCAAGACGGTCTGCCTTGTCTTTAAATGAGTGTGCAAGTGTGAGTCTTTGATAAGGAAACATGCAACTCAAATACCAGGAAAGCTCTGTTACTTGTGGAATGTCGCTTTGTCTGTAAAAAATGGTTTTATTGATGTCAAGCCCAAAGGCAATCCAGGCGGCGGCAACACTGTAGGTGTTTTCGCGTAACGTTGAAGGATCTTTAATTTGGGTGAGCGAATGCATATCTGCTATAAATAAATAACTATCATTGTGCGGTTCATTGGCCATTTTTATAGCAGGGACGATAGCTCCCAGTATGTTTCCCAGATGCGGAGTACCCGTGCTCTGTATGCCCGTTAAAATTCTTGCCATGGTATTTTATATCTAAAAAAAGAATTGAACAAAGGTACTTTTTTTGTTTAAATGGCTCAATACAATTGTGTATTTTTGAGGTCTATGTTTCTAAAGAAGTATATTTTTATTCCGTTGTGGCGCATTTGGTTTTATTTGTTAATTGCTTTGGCGATTATCCTTTTATTTCCATTTCTCATTGTGAGTATTTTAAAGAAAGAGTGGTATCCAGGTTTTTTTGTACTTGCAAGACTTT
>JANSXN010000070.1 GCA_024742935.1 Flavobacteriaceae bacterium | reverse complement strand
GGCATAGGGTTTCAAGCTTTGCCCACCATAGCTTAAGCGGAGGTGGGTTTCAGGTTCAGGTTTCAAGATTAAACCACAACAATACATCAATAACCAGTATCCATTAACAATCACCCAACATCTAGCACCCAACAAGTCTATTGTCTAAATTCTATCATCTATTGTCTAAAAACTACTCTTCTACTTCAATTCCCATTTTTGCAAGTACGGCAATTGTGATGTCAAGTTTTGGGTCCAGATAAACGATACTGGAATCTGCACTTGTGTTGAGTATTTGAGTGAAGTTTTGCTCTTTGGCTATAACATCCATAACCTCTGCAATCTTCATATAGAGAGGGCGTTTAAGTTCGTCTTCTTTGATGCGCATCAATTGAATTCCGTTTTGTCTAAACTTTGTGATATCCTCTTCGAGGGTAAAAATAGCGGTTTGCTCTTCTGTGATTTGTTGTTCTGTATAATTTTCAACATTTTTATTGTACTCATCAAGTTTTGCTTGATAAGCAGTCATTTTTTCCTGAAGTTGGGAGTCAAGTGTTTCTCCATAGGTTTTAAGGTCCTTTTGAACAGTTTCAATTTCCGGCATTTTAGACAGAATAAAATCTACATCAATGGTACCTAGCTTTGATTGGCCTTGTGCTGTGACAGTGGTCATTAAAACAATAAGGGCAAGGGTAAAATATTTCATCATCTTTGTTTTATTTAACTGCAAAAATAAGTGAAAAATATTTGAACAGCAATTGGGTTTGGTTACAATTAAAGAATTATCACTTTGTTTATTGTTGATGATAAAAGATACTATTAAATCTTATTTGGTTTTCAAGCAATCTATGCATTGAATGTGAATAATTAACTACACTATTTTCTTGAATAAATCTATTTAATATTTTAGGATTATGTTAAGGATTCATCCTTGTTTACCATTTCAATTTTGTTATTTTTGCAGTTACTAAAAAAAATAAATACTATGAAGCTACGCACGTTTTTTGTAACTTTTTTTCTATCAATTGCAGCTTTAACATTTTCGCAAAATGCGGATAAGAAAATTCTTTTAACAATTGATGATGAACCTGTTTATATGGATGAATTTACAAGGGTTTATGAGAAAAACTTAGAAATGGTTCAGGATGAAAATCAAAGAACAAAAGAAGCTTACTTGGATTTGTTTGTTAACTACAAGCTTAAAACAAAGGAGGCTTATTCTCAAGAACTTCATCTAAATCCAGCTTTTATAAAAGAATTTAATAGTTACAGAAATCAATTGGCTAACAACTATTTGTATGAGCAAGATATTACAGAAGAATTAATGCTTGAAGCTTACGAGAGATTGCAGGAGGAGATTAATGCCAGCCACATACTCATCAGGTTATCTTTAAATTCTACACCGAAAGATACCCTTGATGCCTACAATAAGATTTTAGAAATTAGGGAAAAAGCGATAGCCGGTCAGGACTTTGAAACACTTGCTAAAGAATATTCTGAAGAACCAAACGCAAAAGAAAGCGGCGGTTCATTGGGTTATTTTAAAGGATTGGGAATGGTTTATCCTTTTGAAACGGCTGCATACAACACTCCGGTGGGAGGAGTTTCTGACGTGATTAGAACACAATTTGGATATCACATATTAAAAGTAAATGGACGCAGACCTGTTTCAAATGAGGTAACGGTTGCACATATTATGATTGCAAATAAGAACGATGGTAACGATGAAGCGGCTCTACAAAGAATCAATGAGATTTTAAATAGAGTAAATCAAGGGGAAGATTTTGGTGATTTGGCAAGGCAATTTTCTGAGGACCAAGGCTCTGCTAGAAATGGAGGGCTTATAAATCGTTTTGGGTCTGGAAGGTTAAATGCGCCAATATTTGAAGAAACTTCATTTAATTTAAAAAACCCGGGAGACATTTCAGAACCTGTAAAAACAAATTTTGGTTGGCATATCATCAAGTTGATTGAAAGACATCCTAAAGAAAGTTATGAAGAATCAAAAGACGAATTGTTTCGCAGGGTGAAAAGTTCTGACAGGTCTAAAGTTATTGTAAAATCTGTAAATGAAAGTATTAAAGAAAAATACAACTTCAAGGAGATTGAAAATCCGCTTCCTTTTTTTAACACTTTTGTGACTGACAGCTTAATCAAAAGAAAATGGCAAAAAACAAGCCACCCTTCCGATTTAGACAAAATTGCTTTTAAAATTGGAAATAAGGAATATTTATTTTCTGATTTTGCAAACTTTATTGAAGAACATCAAAAAAAAGGTGCGGTAAGTAATTCAAAAGTATTACAACTCCAAAAATACTATGACCAGTTTCAAGAAATGATGCTCGATGAATTTTTTAAAATTAGCTTGGAAGAAGAAAATCAAGAATTTTCAAACCTTTTATCAGAATACAAAGACGGCCTGCTCATTTATGATTTAATGCAAAAAAACATCTGGGAGCCTTCAAAGACAGACACCATTGGTATGAACACCTATTTTGAAAACAATAGAGAGTCCTACATATGGAATACCAGAGTCAAAGGTTTGATAGCTTCCACATCTGATAAAAAAATAGCAAATCAAATCAAAAAGATGTTAAACAAGAACGCTACTGTTGAAGACATAAAAGACACTTTCAACACAGAAGAAGTCATTAATGTTATCCTAACAGAAGGAACTTTTGAAATGGAAAACTCGATACTTCCTTCAAACTTTAAAACCACAAAGGGTGTTTCTAAAGTTTATGATATTTCAACAGAGAAAAGTACTAACTCGTCTCAATTCATCGTTGTAAAGGTTGAAGACATCATTCCACAATCATATAAAGAACTCGATGAAGTGAGAGGTCGTGTAATGAGTGATTATCAATCGCATCTTGAAAAGGAATGGATGAAAGAACTTCATGAAAAATACAATGTTACTATTAACAAAAGTGTATTGAACTAATTTAATGAAACCCACTTTACTATTATTTATTCTATTTTTTTTCTCTTCCTGTCACTTTTTTGAAAAAGAAATTGATAAAGAGGTTATTGCAAAAGTTGGAAGTCATTTTTTATACCGTGATGATTTAGAAAATATTGTTGGACCCGGAACCTCCAAAGAAGACAGTATTGTTATGGTAAATACTTTTATTGATAAGTGGGCTACACAACAGTTGCTTTTAGACAAAGCAAAAGTCAATCTTTCTCAGGAAAAACTTGATGCTTATGATGAACTGGTGGCAAATTATAGAACAGACTTATACACAAAAGGCTATGTTGATATAATTGCCACACAATCACTCAATACAGAAATAAGTGAAAGTGAATTGCAAAGCTTTTATGAACAAAATAAAGAAAACTTTCTACTGAACGAAGATTTGGTTCAATTGCGGTATCTGCATGTTGGAAAAGAAAATCGAAGCGTCAATGAATTAAAACAACAGCTTTTTAATTTTAGCGAAAAAGATAAAAAAGCGATAGAAGAAAAATCCATACAATTTAAAACCATTTCACTCAACGATTCCATATGGGTAGAAGCACAAACTGTAAAGGATAAAATCGCAGTAGTAACAGCAGAAAACTATAGTGAATTGTTAAAAAAATCAAATAGATTGGAGTTACAAGATTCTTTAGGAGTATATTTGATTTATGTTAAAGATGTGCTTTCTCAAAATGATTTGGCACCACTTTCCTATGTAAAACCCACTATAGAACAAATTATACTCAACAAGAGAAAATTAGATATCATTAAAAATTTAGAAAAAGATATATTACAAGATGCAATTAGAACCAAAAAGTTTGAAGTTTTTCAATAAAAAAAGCGGCATAGTTTTGCTCTTAATGAGCTTAACAATGGGCGCTTTTGCACAGGATGAGACCCTCATTATTGATGATAAAAGCAATATTGAAATCCAATCTGCACAAACACCTCTTAATGACACTGCCAAAACCCAAAAGAGATTTAAAATAGACGGGGTTATTGGGGTAGTGGGTGACTATATCGTTTTGGAAAGCGATATCGATAAGACATATCTGGAACTGCAACAACAAAGCATCTCCACCTCAGAAATTACCCGTTGTGAACTTTTTGGAAAGCTTTTAGAGGATAAACTCTATGCACACCACGCCATCCAGGATAGTATTGTGGTTTCTGAAGCTGAAATAAACGGCCGGTTGGACCAACAAATTGAGTATATGGTTGGCCAGCTTGGTTCAGAAGAAAAAGTATATCAATTCTACAAAAAGAATTCTATGGCAGAAATGCGCAGAGAACTCTTTGAAATTATAAAAAACAATCAGCTTGCTGCAATGATGCAGGAAAAAATCTATCAGGATGTTGAAGTTACCCCTGAAGAAGTAAGGCAATTTTTTCAATCCATTCCCGAAGAAGACAGGCCCATTTTTGGAGCAGAGCTAGAAGTGGCTCAAATAGTAATTGAACCCGAAATAACCCCTGAAGCAAAACAAAGAGTCATTAATGAATTGAATGAACACCGCAGGGATGTTGTTGAAAACGGAGCCAGCTTTACTACAAAAGTAGTCCTTTATTCAGATGAACCCGGTGCCGCTTCAAGAGGGGGGCTCATAAGTTTAAGCAGAAAAAGTTCTTTCGTAAAGGAGTTTAAAGATGTTGCTTTTTCAATACAAGAAGGAGAGGTAAGCGAGCCCTTTGAAACTGAATTTGGTTATCACATCATTTATGTTGAAAGGGTTAGAGGTCAAGAAAGGGATGTAAGACATGTACTCAAAATCCCCAGAGTAGATGAAGCCACAATACAAAAGGCAAGAGCTGAAATAGATAACATCAGGGAGAAAATTGTAAAAGGTGAACTATCTTTTGCAGATGCAGCCCGCTCTGAATCTGATGAAAAAGAAACCAAAAACAACGGAGGACAATTAATCAATCCTGTAACCGGTGATACCCGTTTTGAATTGACAAAAATGGATCCAAACCTAAGTGCCCAGGTTTACAATTTGGGAGACGGTGAAATTTCACCTGTATATATTGATGAGGATAGAACCGGCAGAAAACGTTTTAAAATACTTACCGTCACAAACCGTTTTGAAGAACATGTTGCAGATTACTCTTTGGATTATGAAAAGATAAGAGAGTTGGCGCTTACCCAAAAACGAATCAAAGCAATAGAAAAATGGCAAGAAGATAAAATCAGTGAAACATACATCAACATCAATAAAGATTATGCTGATTGTGATTATGCAAATAACTGGACGCAACAATAACCCAAATCAACTCTTAAAAAATAGTTTATAAATATGTCTGATGTAGCTGCTGTAGAACAATTAGTAAAAAAACACAAAGCCTTAAAAACAGAAATTTCAAAAGTCATAATCGGGCAGGATGAGGTTGTAAAACAGGTATTGCTCGCCATATTTTCAGGGGGTCATGCTTTGTTGATTGGGGTTCCCGGTCTGGCAAAAACTTTATTGGTTAATACGCTTGCACAAGCACTGGGGCTTGACTTCAAACGAATTCAATTTACACCAGATTTAATGCCTAGTGATATTTTAGGCTCTGAAATCCTTGACGAAAACCGTCAGTTTAAATTTATTAAAGGCCCACTTTTTGCCAATATAATCCTGGCAGATGAAATCAACAGAACACCTCCCAAAACACAAGCAGCACTTTTGGAAGCGATGCAAGAGCGTGCTGTTACCATTGCCGGAAATCATTATAACTTAAGCTTACCTTATTTTGTGTTGGCAACCCAAAACCCTATAGAGCAGGAAGGAACTTATCCGCTTCCTGAAGCCCAATTGGACCGATTTATGTTTGCCATCAATTTAGAGTATCCTTCTTTTTCTGAAGAAGTTGATATAGTCAAAGCCACCACAACAGACGTCACAGCAACGGTAAATCCTTTATTTACTGCTCAGGAAATTATTGATTTTCAACAATTAATACGCAGAATTCCGGTAGCAGATAATGTTATAGAATATGCTGTTCAATTGGTGAGCAAAACACGCCCAAAATCTCCTGAAGCTCCAGAGCTTGTCAAAAATTATATCGACTGGGGAGCCGGTCCACGTGCTTCACAAAATTTAATATTAGCTGCTAAAACAAACGCCGCTCTTAATGGTAAGTTTTCACCTGATATTGCCGATGTTCAGTCGGTCGCAACTGGCATCCTAAGACACCGAATGATCAAAAACTACAAAGCAGAAGCAGAGGGCTTGACGATTGAGGCAATAATTGAGAGTTTGTATTAAGACTAGACTTAAAACATTTCTATTTTCATTTTCCGTATATTCGTTTTCAGATAAAATAAATCCTTGAAAATAGAGTATCAACAACGCATTTTTGGATTGGATGTCATGAGAGCTGCAGCTATTTTGTTTGTTGTTTTCTCCCATGCGTTATGGATTTTTCCGGAAGCCTCAGGCTCATTTGTTGATTTACTCAGATTAATGGGTGTGATGGGTGTAGAGATTTTTTTTGTTTTAAGTGGCTTTCTCATTGGCAGAATTCTCTTTCGCATCTTCACTAAAGACACCTTTAAAACAAAGGATTTAAATTATTTTTTAATTCGGAGATGGTTTCGCACTTTACCCAATTACTACTTAGTGCTAATTATAAATATTTTAATTGTTATTTATTTTGGCAGGGAACACCCGGATTCGCTTTGGAGCTATTTTTTCTTCCTTCAAAACGCTGTAGATGGAATGGATATCTTTTTTACAGAATCCTGGAGTTTACCAATAGAAGAATTTGCTTATATTATTTGTCCTTTTTTGTTTTATTTGGCATTATTATTTCGGTTTAGAATTGCAAAAGAAAAATTATTTCTCTTTATCACTTTAAGTATTATTGGTTTTTTTATTTTAACAAAAGTCATTTACAATCACAATACTCCCCTAAGTGATATGACTTATTGGAATATTCATCTCAAAGCGGTTGTTTTATATCGCATAGACGCCATTTATTATGGTGTTTTGGCAGCTTATATTTCTTTAACAAGGCCGCAAATTTGGACTTTAAAATCCAAATATTTTCTCATAACCGGAATCACACTTTTTCTGCTATTTCATTATGTGATTGGTGCTAAAACGCTAACTATAGAGGAGTTTCCATTTTTGTGGAATGTAATTTACTTACCATTTTGTTCTATTTGTATTGCTTTTTCGTTACCATTTTTATCTCAATGGAAAAAATCATCTTCTGTATTTTTAAAGCCCATAACAATAATAAGTTTGATTTCATACGGAATGTATTTACTGCACTATTCTATTATATTGCAGTTGATGCGGTATTTCAAACCCATTGAAAATTTAGAGTTTAACGAAAAAATACTGTATGTAACTATCTATTTGATTTTAACAATTGTATTGTCATATCTTTTGTACCGCGTTTATGAAAAACCCATCATGGATTTAAGAGACAAGCCCTTCTTTAGAAAAAGATTCTCAAAAATATAAATTAGCAAGTTGTTAATTTTACATACTAATATTTATATATTACATAATATAATGTATTCAAAATTACTTTTAATTGATTATAATTCACTAAAAATCCAATTTCTTTACTAATTTTTAAATTCGTCATCTTTTTTGTAAATTTGCAAACATTGTAAATTAGGTGATTCTAAAAAACCTTGAACATTCAATTTTAACTTATAAAACCAATAACTATGGCATTTGATATCGACATGATAAAAAAAGTGTATGCTACTATGGACGAGCGTATTGAAAAAGCACGTCAAATAGTGGGAAAACCCCTTACACTCACTGAAAAAATACTTTACTCACACTTGTGGGATGGCACGCCTTCAAAAGCATTTACAAGAGGTAAAGATTATGTCGATTTTGCGCCAGATAGAATTGCATGTCAAGATGCCACGGCGCAAATGGCCTTGCTTCAATTTATGCAAGCCGGAAAGAAAAATGTCGCCGTGCCCACTACAGTACATTGTGATCACTTAATTCAGGCAAAATCCGGTGCTTTTGAAGATTTGAAAAGAGCCAATGACAGTAGTAAAGAAGTTTTTGACTTTCTGGAATCTGTTTCCAATAAATATGGTATTGGCTTCTGGAAACCCGGAGCAGGAATTATTCATCAAGTAGTTTTAGAAAACTATGCCTTTCCCGGAGGGATGATGATTGGAACAGATTCGCATACTGTAAATGCGGGCGGACTCGGGATGGTTGCTGTTGGAGTAGGAGGAGCAGACGCTGTTGACGTAATGGCAGGAATGCCCTGGGAATTAAAATTCCCAAAATTAATTGGTGTGAAGTTAACCGGAAAACTCAGTGGGTGGACTGCCTCCAAAGATGTGATTCTTAAAGTGGCGGGCATACTTACAGTAAAAGGCGGAACAGGTGCTATACTTGAATATTTTGGCGACGGAGCCTTAAATCTTTCATGTACCGGAAAAGGAACCATCTGTAATATGGGTGCTGAAATTGGAGCCACCACATCCACTTTTGGATATGATGATGCCATGGAACGCTTCCTAAGAGCCACAGATAGAAATGATATTGCAGACGAAGCAAACAAAATAAGACCACACCTCACCGGTGACCCGGAAGTGTATGCAAACCCCGAGCAGTATTTTGATCAGGTAATCGAAATCAATCTTGACGAATTGCGTCCGCATCTCAATGGACCATTTACACCAGATTTAGCAACACCCGTTGGTCAACTTGGCGAATTAGCCCGGAAAAACGACTGGCCCATAAAAGTAGAATGGGGGCTCATCGGTTCGTGTACAAACAGTTCTTATGAAGATTTAACCCGTGCCGCTTCCATTGCCAAACAAGCGGTTGATAAAAAGCTTAAAGCGAAATCTGATTTTGGTATCAATCCCGGTTCAGAACAAATACGCTACACTGCAGAACGCGACGGAATTCTAAAAATATTTGAAGACCTCAATGCAACTATTTTCACCAATGCCTGCGGACCCTGTATTGGGCAATGGGACCGAAGTGATATGAAAGGCGATGAGAAAAACACCATTGTGCATTCCTTCAACCGAAACTTCTCAAAAAGAGCCGATGGCAATCCAAATACCCACGCCTTTGTTGGTTCACCTGAAATGGTGGCAGCAATTGCCATATCAGGCAGGCTGGATTTTGACCCGATGAACGATAAACTCATCAATGAAGACGGCGAAGAAGTCATGTTAGAAATGCCCCAAGGAATTGAACTGCCTCCATTGGGATTTGATGTTAAAGAAAATGGCTATCTGGCGCCCACAGACAACGGAGGCGATGTTGAAGTAAAAGTGAGTAAAACTTCAGAAAGGCTTCAATTGTTGGATCCTTTCAATCCCTGGGATGGTCAAAATATTGAAGGCGCAAAACTTTTGATTAAAGCCTTTGGAAAATGTACTACAGACCACATCTCGATGGCAGGACCCTGGTTGCGTTACAGAGGACATCTAGATAACATCGCAAACAACACCTTGATTGGAGCTGTCAATGCCTTTAATCAAAAGACAAATTTTGTAAAAAGTCAGTTAACCGGTGAATATGGAGGTGTTCCTGATGTGCAGCGTGAGTACAAAAAAGCAGGTATACCCACCGTGGTAGTTGGCGATCACAACTATGGTGAAGGTTCATCTAGAGAGCATGCAGCCATGCAGCCGCGTCATCTGGGCGTTAGAGTGGTGTTGGTTAAATCATTTGCCCGCATTCACGAAACCAACCTAAAAAAGCAAGGAATGCTCGGTTTGACTTTTGCCAATGAAGCCGATTATGATTTGATTCAGGAGGATGATACGTTTAACTTTATTGACCTAAAAGACTTTGCTCCAGACAAGCAAATCACAATAGAACTAGTCCACAAAGACGGAAGCAAAGACATCATCAAAACAAACCACACATACAACCAGGCACAAATTGAATGGTTTAAAGAGGGGTCTGCTTTGAATTTGATTAAAAAGCAGAATGCTTCATAAAAATAATTTCTTAATGAATAAAAAACCACCTTTGCGGGTGGTTTTTTTGGGTTTAAAATTTTCGACGTGTTTGTGTAAGGAACGTTCCGTGTTTGAGGGCGCGGATTTTCCGAAGTAAAATCAGAATCTAGCAAACAAAGCAACTAAGATTGGTTTAGCTAAAACTAGCAATTTTTTATTCACGGTGTTAGACAACGTTTTTATTTTCGTAGTGTTTTATTTCGTTCAATTCCGATTCTTTCAATTCCTTTTCCACCTCAATGTCGAAATCATCTTGAAGTCCGAGCCAGAACTTTGCTGAATTCCCAAAATATTTACTCAAACGTAAAGCTGTGTCCGCAGTAATTCTGCGATTTCCTTTTATGATTTCTGAAATTCGTGTTTGCGGAATTTTCAAGTCTTTGGAAAGTCGGTATGCGGTGATTTCCAATGGCTCAAGAAATTCGTAATTTAAGATTTCTCCAGGATGTACATTTGCTAACTTTTCCATTTTTTTCTTTTTTTAATGATAATCGATTATTTCCACTTCGCTTGCGTTTCCTTTGTTCCAAATAAAGATAATTCGCCATTGATTATTAATCCGAATGCAATAAAAATCTTTTAATTTTCCAGTCAGTTTTTCCAGTCTGTTTGAGGGCGGAATTCTTAAATCAGCAATGTCCTGCGAGTTGTTCAGCATTCTCAATTTCCGACGTCCAACGTTCTGTATTTCAACCGGCATTTTTTTAACTCGAATAGCATTCCAAATTTGTTCTGTTTGTTTCGAGCCAAAAGAAATAATCATAGTTTTGTTTCACGTTACTAACGTCAAAGATAAGTAAATAATATGAATGATTGCAGAATTTTTTTTCAAATGTTGCCTAACGTTGACTGCTATGAGCTGTGGCGTGCCTGCCTGCCGATAGGCGGGGATTGAGCAACGAATGTAGCAAACAAAACCCAAACCTAAGAGCCGGCAGGCAGGCCTGAGGAAAATCCGATAGGATTTTCCGAGTGAGCGTGTCCAAGCCATAGATTATAGCCGGCTTGTGTGTAGTTTTTCTTTATTCGGTTATTCTCTTTTTTAAATCCATTCTCTCGTGTAAAATCCTAGTGATTTCAACATAGTTTTCATTTATAGTCCGGTAGAATATGATATGTCTATTTGCTTTCATTCCGAGAAGGGATTCAGTAATTCCATCATATGTTTTTCCTAAATTTGGATTATCTGCAATATCTTGACAGTTTGAAATTAGCATTTCATAATATTTGTCCGCTTGATTTTCAGACCAAATTTCAAAAGTATAATCCCAGATTTTAGCTAAATCCTCAACAGCTTTATTCGTCAGCTTATATTCAGCCATTCAAGTGCCTTTTTGCTTTGAGAGATTCAAGGTGTTTTTTCGGGTCAAAGTCGTGTGCAATTCCGCTATCAATTCCGTCTTGAATTGCGTTTCTCAATGCAATAACCTTACTTTCTTCTTCTTCTAAAAGTCTTAATCCTGCGCGTATAACTTCGCTAACATTTTTAAATCGACCTTCTTTAATTCTACTTTGAACGAATTGGTCAAAATAATTTCCGAGTGATATTGATGTGTTTTTGTTCATTTTGATACTATTTGATTCAAATATACCAAAAATTGGTATAAAATCCAAATTCTCAAATTACACACAACGTTCTCTGGTATGGCAAGTAGCGTACAAATAATCGCTAACCATTTATGTTTTTCAATATTCAAAAACTTTGGGTTAAGCACTTAGCAACTATTTGTTATACCAGTTGTTGTGGTGTCGTTTTTTTTACGCTGACATTGGTTTTACGTTGATTTGTCCGCCAATGGCTTTCAATACTTTCATTATAGTACCAAATTGTGGTTTTGCTCCGTCGGATAATGCTTTATACAGACTTGGTCTACTCATTCCGGTTTTCTCCGCAATTTTAGTCATTCCAATTGACTTTGCAATATGTCCAATTGCAACTATCAAATCAGAACTGTCTCCATCTTCGAGAACTGTATTCAGATATTCAGCAATCATTTCTTCGCTGTCCAAATAGTCCGCTATATCAAATTTTGTGGTTTCCATATCAATCATTTTTTATTCTGTTCCAGATTTTTTTCGCTTTTCGATGTCCTTTTGCTGGGTTGATTTATCTCCACCAATTAAAAGAATCACGATTTTGTTATCTTTTTCTTTAAAATATACTCGGTAGCCTTTAGCATAATTAATTCTCATTTCGCTAATTCCGTCTCCTACAGGTTTACAATCTCCGAAATGTTCATCCGTTTCAAGTTTTTGAATTCGGAAAAGTATTTTAGATTTTGCCCGAATGTCTTTCAACTTTCTAATCCACTTGTCAAATTCAGATGTTTTCTCCGTAATTATCATTCAAAAGTGTATCCATTAAGATACAAATATAGTTAATGTTTTGGATTTGAAAAAGATTTTTGATTTATTCTGAAAGTTCGTCTTAAATGCACCACAAACGTTTTGCGTATATGACTTGTGGCGGTTTTCGAAGCACTTTCCTGTCGGCTTGTAACAAATTTACTTAAATGCTCAAAACTTGAATTTACCACTTTACCCGCCATAAGTTATATACGCTGTTATGCCCTGGCTTTTTTCATTTTCAACTTGTCGTAAAATATTCAATTATCATTTTATTCCCTTGTCTCCATTTTATCCATCCTGATTTTATTGGCGTCTTACTGTCTGAGAAATTTTCATCACAATAGTCAGGTGTCGTAATTTTAATCCAATCTCCATCCATTGAGTCAACCACAAAACAGTCTGTTCCCTGATATTCGATTTCTTTAGAATTTTCGTCTGGTTCTGTTCTAATTTTCTGAGAGAAACTTGAAAGTCGGGCTACTCCAAACATATCTTTCAAATAATCTTCCCAATTGTTGAATTTTGTTTTCTCTGTCTTTTTTAGCCAATAAGTTTCTCCGTTTTCATTGTTTATTATTAGCTCAAACCAATTGTCAGTCTTGGTTAAACAGCGAAAAGTATATACGAAGTAGTCCAACCAAAGGACTTCTGGTTTAAGCCATTCTTTTTGTCTTTCAAGGTTTTTGATATTCCAACTGTTAATAGTACTGTCATCAAAAAATTCAATCACCTTTTCAGGTTTTGTGACTAGAGTGTCCGTGTAAAATTCCAAAACTGTTTGGTCGTCAAAGTCGATAGAGACAAGTCCGATTCCAAGGTCGGTTTGTGACCAACTTTGAGTTGAAAATAAAAGCAGTATGTTAAATATTAGCAGTCTCATTTTTTAGCTTGGGCATAACGGTTTTCAGCTATACGCAGGCAGGGCATTTTACCACTGAACTTCCTACGAAGAACTGAACTTCAAATTTAACACTTTCCTTTCCTACGAAGCACGAAACCCCTGCTTGCGTATAGGTGATGTGCCTGTTGCACAACTGCCTCTTCAAATATAGCAAAAGGCTTGTATAAAATTGAGAAATTTATTAATTTCATGCCCATGCAAGGCAAGAAAAACTATCAGGAAAAACTCTTCACAAGCTTTAAGCTAAGTGACAGGGT
>JANSXN010000026.1 GCA_024742935.1 Flavobacteriaceae bacterium | reverse complement strand
TGTCAATAATAAGGTGACAACGCAAATTGGTTTCCTCTTCATAGCGTTTTGTAAAAAGCTTGTCGGTTTTTGCAAACAACTTCCAGTCAATATGCTTTGTGCTTTCGCCGGAATTATACACTTTATGCTCTGCAAATTCTGATGAAAAGCCATGAAACGGACTCTTGTGCAAACCCGAAATAAACCCTTCTACCACTTGTGTGGCGAGGAGTTCCAGATTTTTAAAACCTGTTATTTCGTTAATTTGACTTTGAATGTCCATCTCAAAAAGAGTTGGTTTAGTATTAAATTACTTTATCTACAATTCCATAATCCACAGATTCTTTAGAATCCATCCAGTGGTCACGGTTAAAATCTTTCAGGATTTTTTCAACTTTTTGACCACAATTATCAGCGAGTATTTTTGCGCTTAGCTCTTTGGTTTTTAAAATTTCCTGTGCCGTGATTTCAATATCACTTGCAGGTCCACGCGCTCCACCACTGGGTTGATGAATCATTACCCGGGCGTGTGGCTGGATAAATCGTTTTCCCTTTGCTCCTGCAGAAAGCAAAATGGAACCCATTGAGGCAGCAAAACCGGTGCAAATGGTAGAAACATCACTTTTCAAAGATTTCATACAATCATAAATTGCAAAGCCCGAAGTTACATAGCCTCCCGGGCTGTTGATATACAAATGGATGTCTTTTTTTTCGAGTGCATCGAGATACATCAGGCGGTCAATCACATGCTTGGCAGAATCATCATCTACCTGGCCCCAAAGAAAAACTTTTCTTTCTTCCAGTAATTTACTGTCTATTGTGTCCTGAACTTTTATAGGTTTATTCATTGTTTAAATTTTTTCTAAAATTAAAAAAAGGTTTAACAACTTGCTAAACCTTTTCATTTAATTTACTATTTAATCACTAAAGCAGCGCGTCCAATGCTTCTGCATAAGTGGTTTTTGGAGCAACGCCCACTTGACGTCCCACAACCTCTCCATTTTGGAACACCAAAACAGTGGGGATGTTTCTAACGCCAAATTTTGCAGCAAATTCCTGGTTTGCATCCACATCAACTTTGCCTACAACAGCTTTGCCTTCATAGTCATTGCTAATTTCATCAATGATGGGTCCCACCATTCTGCAGGGGCCACACCAGGCTGCCCAAAAATCTACCATTACCGGTTTATCACTTTTAAGCACCGTTTCTTCAAACGTTGCATCTGTTATTTCTAATGCCATAATATTTGTTTTTAATAGTTTACAAATTTAGTCAAAATAGTTACCAAAACTTACAAAATACAAATCAGTTTTGGTTATAAACACATCAGAGATAGTTATTTTAATTCAGTTTATACAAAAAACTTTCCTTATCGAGGGCATCAAGAAGCTCTTGCGAAATCTGAATTTTTTGTTTCCTGCTGCTCAATTGCAATTGTATTTCTTCTTCAGGCTCATAAAAGTAAAAGTCCAAAGAGTGGTTCCCTTTGTGTGATTTCAACAAGCTTTTTAATGCTTCAACTTGTGCATCAAGTATCTCATCCATTTTTAATTGAATGGTAAGTCTTTTGGAATTTTGTTCTAATATATCCTGTAATAATTGAATGGATGTAAATTGAATGCGGGTATCTGTTTTTTCACCGGTATTTTTATTAATCCAACCCTCTTTGGCAAATACTCTGCAAAATAGAAATCCGTTAGGTATTAAAAAATGACGAAATTTAAGATATTCTTCCCCAAATATTCTAAACTCAAAGGAATCGCTGTAATCTTCAATAATAAAGGAAGCCCAGCCTTTTCCGTTTTTGGAAACTCTGTGTTGTACTTCTGTAATGACGCCCCCAAAAATAAGCTCCTTGTTAATGAAACTGTCTAAATTGTAAAAATCAGCAATACGGTTTCTGCAGAAGGTGTTGATTTCAGTTTTAAAATCATCCAGCGGATGGCCGGAAATATAAATTCCTACGACTTCTTTTTCCTGTTTGAGTTTTTGCATTGTGCCCCATTCTTCACAGGGAGGCACTTCGGGCTCCGGAATCTGTACGTCACTTGCTTCACCAAACAAACTTATTTGCGACGAATTCTCATTCTCCTGAAATTTTGCAGCATAGCGCAACACTTTTTCCAGAAAAATGATACCGTCACCTTCATCATGTAAATACTGTGCCCGGTGTGTGTCAAAACTATCAAAACCTCCTGCCAAAGCTAAATTTTCAAATGCTTTTTTGTTTGCAGACCGCAAATCAATGCGCTTTGCCAGATCAAAAACAGACTTGTATTTGCCGTCTTTTCGGTTTTCAACGATTGTCGCTACCGCATTTCCTCCCACACCTTTCACGGCACCCATCCCAAAACGCACAGCACCCTGATCGTTTACCGTAAATTTGTAAAAGGATTCATTCACATCAGGTCCCAAAACTTCTAAGCCCATGCGCTTGCATTCCTCCATAAACTTGGTGACTTCCTTGATGTCATTCATATTGTTTGAAAGCACGGCTGCCATATATTCTGCCGGATAGTTTGCCTTTAAATAAGCGGTTTGATAGCCTATCCACGCATAGCAAGTGGAGTGTGATTTATTGAATGCATAACTGGCAAAGGCTTCCCAATCTTTCCATATTTTTTCTAAAGTATCTACGGGATGCCCATTTGCTGCTCCGCCTTCCAAAAATTTGGGCTTCATTTTTTCAAGTACCGAAAAGATTTTTTTCCCCATTGCTTTTCGCAACACATCGGCATCACCTTTTGTAAAGCCTGCCAATTCTTGCGAAAGCAACATCACTTGCTCCTGATAGACCGTAATACCATAGGTTTCCTTCAGGTATTTTTCCATGATGGGAAGGTCATAGGTGATATCTTCCTCGCCGTTTTTCCTTTTGATGAAACTGGGAATATACTCAATGGGTCCCGGTCTGTACAGGGCGTTCATAGCAATCAAATCTGCAAAAACAGTAGGTTTCAGGTCTTTCATGTATTTCTGCATGCCGGCAGATTCATACTGGAAAGTGGCGACAGTCTCACCACGTTGAAAGAGTTCGTAGGTTTTCTCATCGTCAAGCGGAAAGCTGTCCGGATCAAGATCAATGTCTCTTTTTATCTTAACCAATTCAACCGCATCTTTAATAATGGTTAGGTTTTTAAGCCCTAAAAAGTCCATTTTTAAGAGACCCGCCTCTTCAACGACCGAGTTGTCAAATTGTGTTACAAAGAGATCTGAATCTTTTGCGGTTGCCACCGGAACATAATTGGTAATATCACCGGGAGTGATAATAACTCCACATGCGTGAATTCCAGTGTTTCTTACCGAGCCTTCCAAAATACGCGCCTGATTTATCGTTTGTGCCTGCAGGTCCCCACCTTTTGAAATGGTAAGCAATTCATTGACTTTCTCCAGATCTTCTGCCCTGAAAGCTTGGCGAAGCTCACTTTCACTGTAGCCAAATATTTTGTTGAGTTTGGTCATTGGCGGCATCAGTTTGGCAATGCGGTCTGCATCTCCCAGAGGTAGATCAAGCACTCGGGCTGTATCTCTGATCGCTGATTTTCCACCCATGGTGCCATAAGTGATAATTTGGGCTACCTGATTGGCACCATATTTATTGATGACATACTCCATCACTTTACTGCGGCCTTCATCATCAAAGTCGATATCAATATCGGGCATGCTCACACGGTCGGGATTCAGGAAACGCTCAAAAAGCAAGTCATATTCAATGGGGTCTATATTGGTAATTCCTAAACAGTAAGCCACAGCAGAACCCGCTGCAGAACCTCTTCCGGGACCCACAGAGACACCCATTCTTCTTGCTTCTGCAATAAAATCCTGAACAATCAAAAAGTAGCCGGGATAACCGGTGTTTGCAATTACTTCAAGTTCAAAATCGAGACGTTCTTGAATTTCAGGTGTGATATCAGGGTATCTTTTTTTAGCGCCTTCATAGGTGAGGTGCTTTAGATAGGCATTTTCACCCAGCTTTCCATCTTCATCATTTTCCTGAATGAATTTTTGAGGGATATCAAATTTAGGAAGTAATACATTTCGCGCAAGCGTAAAAGCTTCTACTTTATCTATGACTTCTTTGATGTTGAAAATGGCCTCAGGAATGTCTCTAAAAAGCGCTTTCATTTCTTCAGTGCTTTTGAAATAATACTCCTGATTGGGTAAACCATAGCGGTAGCCTCTTCCTCGACCTATGGGTGTTCCCTGCTTTTCGCCGTCTTTGACACAGAGCAAGATATCGTGTGCATTGGCGTCCTCCTGATTGATATAATGGGTGTTGTTTGTGGCAACTACTTTCACGTTGTGCTTTTTTGAAAAGTCAATAAGCACCGGGTTTACGCGGTCTTCGTCTTCCTGATGATGTCTGTTAAGCTCGATATAAAGGTCGTCGCCAAAATGTTCTTTCCACCAGAGCAGGGCTTCTTCGGCTTGATTTTCCCCAATGTTTAATACTTTGCCAGGTACTTCACCATAAAGACTGCCGGTGAGGACGATGAGGTTGTCCTTGTATTTTTCTACAATTTCCTTGTCAATGCGAGGGACATAATAAAAACCTTCAGTATAGGAAATGGAGGCCATTTTTGCCAGGTTGTGATAGCCTTGTTTGTTTTTGGCAAGAAAAACAACTTGATATCCGTGGTCTTTGGTGTTTTTATTCAATCGGTCTTCACATACAAAAAATTCACAGCCCACTATGGGTTTGATAAGTTGGGGTACTTCTTCCTTTTCTTCGGCTTCTTTGGTAACCTTTGCGTTGTGAGCGGCCACTGCTTTGACAAAATGAAAGGCACCCATCATATTGCCTGTGTCTGTGATAGCAACAGCCGGCATATTGTTTTCGGAGGCAGCTTTGACCAGATCCTGAGTGCTGGAGGTGGATTGTAAAATTGAAAACTGAGAGTGGTTGTGCAGGTGTGCAAAAGGAACTTCTTTTAAATCGGCTATGTTTTGTTTGATATCTGCTTGCGAAACATCTTCAGAAACATCCTTTTCTAATTCCTTTCTAATTTTTTCTGACGCTTTTTTCAGATTGATATGCTTCAATCCAATGAGCTTGATGGGTTTTGGGTTTGCTTCAGAAAATTGTTCGAAGTAATCGGGTTGCACACTCAGCTCTTTGGCAGTAAATTCTTTGCGTCTTATGAGTTCCAGAAAACAACGAGTGGTTGCTTCAACGTCTGCGGTTGCGTTGTGGGCTTCAGCGAAAGGCTCATTAAAAAGATATTCATGCAATTCTGTGAGTGTGGGCAGTTTGAATTTTCCACCGCGTCCACCGGGAATTTGACAGAGTTGGGCGGTGTGTTCTGTACAGGTATCAAGGACCGGTAGTTTTGTTAATGGGGTTTCGGTATTCACTCGGTAAAACTCGGCTCCCATGATGTTGATATCAAAGCCTACATTTTGGCCCACGACGAATTTGGCTTTACTTAAAGCTTCGTTGAATTTGCTAAGCATTTCATCTAGCGGGATTCCTTCTTTTTCAGCCAGGGCTGTAGAGATGCCGTGAATTTTTTCGGCATCAAACGGGATATTGAACCCGTCCGGTTTTATTAAATAATCCTGACTTTCAATAATGTTACCCAAGGCGTCGTGCAGTTGCCAGGCAATTTGAATACAGCGTGGCCAGTTATCTGAATCAGAGATGGGTGCGTTAAAATTTTTTGGTAATCCGGTGGTTTCGGTATCAAAAATCAGGTACATAAATCAGGGTTTTTGGCGAGAAAAAATGAGACTTTAAAAATACAAATTCTTTCTCCTGAAATAAAAGTTTAGTTATTAACAACTGCTGAAATTTTATACAAAAAAAAAGGTGACTCATTTGAGTCACCTTAATAAATTAGGTTTTGAAAAATTCTTGTTAATAGGAAAAATTGAATTGCCCTTGAGTTACTTCAACACCTTCAGTGCCTCCTGTTAAAAAAGAAAATGCACCTGAAATTTGGTTCAATGTTATGTTATGATTGACAATGGATAAATTTCCTGATACAGCTTGCAGTGTCACCCCATCAAGGGTATAGCTAGCGGTGATATTTTCGCCTAGGGGGTTATTTCCATTAGTGAGTGAGTTTGGAAATGAAAGAGAAATGCTTTGATTGTCTGTGGTTCCGTTGATTGTGATAAGTTCATTTGCTTCTGAGGAAGAAGTCGTTTGAGCTTCAAATTCAGTACCGTTGATTTTACCGGCTAAGAAATTTACCGGAGGGTTTGGTTCAGCTGAGGTTGAACCTGGTACGATGGGGACTTTAAAGAAGAATCCTTTTTGGGCGTTTAAGGTGTCCAATCCAAATCGATAGGCGTCAAATTTAAAGGTTCCTGTAAAGGTATTGTTTGCTGTGCTTTCAATCACCACTTGACCACTTCCAAAGGGTCTGGTGGTATAAATGGAGCCCAGGAAGTCTTGAAAAGCAGCCCGATTAACACCGGTAGCTCCCAGAGTATAAACACCTTCTGTAGAACCACTCAAGGTTATGGTTAAGTTTTCAACATCAGTTAATCCCTGCATAACAAAGTTGCCATTGGGTAAAATTTCAGCTCTGGCATCAATAGCACGGTAAAGTTCTCCATCTAGTTCTGCCTGAAGGGCAGGACTGTTGTCTTGTATGTCATCGCAGCTTGTTAGGGCAAAAACTGCGAAAATGAATAGCATAAAGGTTTTCATAAATTCTATTTGTTAGGGAATATAACCTTTAACGAAAGAAAGTCAAATTCCTTATATAATTTTACAAACCTAATGAAAAAAACCCTTTTTTTAAACTTTTGTTGTTTTATTTAAAGGATTTTAAATCAGAAATATAATTTTTATAGTATCTTTGCGCCCTCAATTATAACCGAGGTCGAGAACCTCCAAAATTAATTCATTTATGCCTGTAAAAATTAGATTACAAAGACACGGTAAAAAAGGAAAACCTTTTTACTGGATTGTGGCGGCAGACGCCCGTGCACCAAGAGATGGTAAGTATTTAGAAAAACTGGGAACTTACAATCCAAACATCAACCCTGCAGAAATCAATATTGATATCGACGGGTCTGTAAAGTGGTTGCAAAATGGTGCTCAACCCACCGATACTGCAAGAGCCATTCTTTCTTACAAAGGAGTTATGATGAAAAAACACCTTATGGGAGGAGTTGCTAAAGGCGCTTTAACTGAAGAACAAGCTGAAGAAAAATTCCAAGCTTGGTTAGAAGAAAAAGCAGGAAGAGTGAGTGCTAAAAAAGAAGGACTTTCTAAAGCTGAAGCCAAAGCCAAAGCTGATGCACTTGCCGCTGAAAAAGCCGTTAATGAAAAACGTATGGCCGCCGCTGCTGAAGCTGAAGCCGATGCAACCGCAGAAGAAGTGCCAGAAGAAGCTGCTGAGGAAACTCCGGAAGCCACCGCTGAAGCTACTGAAACAGTTGTTGAAGAAACTCCTGCTGCTGAAGAGCCAAAAGCCGAAGAAGCTCCTGCTGAAGAGGAAACTCCAAAAGCTGAAGACGCTCCTGCAGAAGAAGCAGAAGAAGAGAAAAAAGAAGCTTAATTCATCAACGATGCAAAAGGAAGAGTGTTTCTACCTGGGCAAAATCGTAAGAAAATATAGCTTTAAAGGGGAAGTTTTAATCAAACTTGATACAGACGAACCCGAATTGTACACTGAAATGGAATCGGTTTTTGTTGATTACAACAACAACTTGATTCCATTTTTTATTGAAAAAAGTGCACTTCACAAATCTACTTTGTTGCGCGTTCAATTTGAAGATGTCAATTCTGAAGAAAAGGCTGATGAAATCATTGGGCTTGAAGTCTTTTTACCATTAAACTTTTTACCCGAACTTGACGACGATCAATTTTACTACCACGAGATTATTGGCTTTACTGCTGAGGATGTCAATTTCGGAAAAATTGGAGTCGTAAAGGGGGTTAACGACAGTGCTGCACAAGCCCTATTCGAAATTGAACGAGACGGAAAACAAATTTTGATTCCCGTAAACGACGATTTTATCCAAAAAGTAGATAAGAAAAATAAAACTCTGCTATTGAAGACTCCAGAGGGGTTGATAGATATTTATTTGTAAGAAATTCCAAAACACAAATTCCAAATTCCAAAATTTGAGTATTAACCATTTTAAAGATTTTTTATTCAACTCACCTCTAACCACTCACCACTATTTACTAAAATGAGTTTTCAGTTTAAACAATTTACCATAGAGCAGGACCGCTGTGCTATGAAAGTGGGCACAGACGGTGTGTTGCTGGGTGTGTGGACGTCTTTAGAAAGCAATCCACAATCCATACTCGATATTGGAACCGGCACGGGACTTCTTGGATTGATGTTGGCACAAAGAAGTACTGCCGATCAAATAGATGCTTTAGAAATCGATGAAGATGCCTATGAACAATGTGTCGAAAATTTTGAAAACTCACCTTGGGCAGACCGGCTGTTTTGTTATCATGCCTCATTGGATGAATTTGTAGAAGAAATGGAGGAGGAGCATTATGATTTGATTGTTTGCAATCCGCCCTACTTTGTTCCCAATGAAAGGGAGACTGATATCCCTGAAAACAGAAAAAAAGCCCGATTTTATGACAGTCTGCCGTTTGAGGATTTGTTTGAATCTGCTTCACGGTTGCTTTCTGAAGAAGGTGAATTGGCTGTGGTGATTCCATTTTCTGAGGAAGAAAAATGTATTGCTTTCGCGAAAGCAAATAAACTCTTTCCCTTTCGCATTACCCGTGTGCGCGGAACGATTACTGCTCCCATAAAACGAAGCCTCTTGCAATTTGCCTTTACAAAACAAACCGTAGAAGAAAACGAATTGGTACTTGAAATTTCCCGCCACCAATACACAGATGCGTTTAAAAAAATGGTGCGGGATTTTTATTTGAAGTTGTGATGGGCTTTACCTAAATCAGGTCTTCTATGTCTAGTGATATATGTTTTTTATTTGAATTTGGCTTTAACAAAAAAACTACGAGGTTTTTTGGAAGGGGGAAAGTCACATCTTAGCCGAAAGACAGTAGCAAGGAGTCTATGCCTTGTCTTAATGCATTTTTTAATTGAAGTATTCAATTTGTCTTATCCATTTATATAACTGTACTCCATCTACTTTTTTGACGATTTCATTCCAGTTTCCTCTATCATCATATTTATATACAAAACTAATTCTGTGTGTTTTCATTTCTTTTGAGGGATAGGAAATTTCAGAATAATCTAAAAACTTTATTTCATCATTCTCATAGCTGTATTTCTCAATTCTTATAGCATTTGACTCTTTTTCTGAGCAGCAGTATTTTTTAATCAATCGATTTTTTTCGTCATATACATAGTGAACATAAGTTGGTTGTGGTTTCATATACTTACTCATATGTTTGGTTAAAACAAGATTATTTTTTTGATATTGATAATTTGTGGTTTCTACTAATTTTGGGTCTTTATGATTTTCTTCATCTTCATATAAATCAAACCGTTGACTCTGTATAAGCTTGTTTGATTCATCATATTTATTTACTATATCCTTGTAAATATTGCCAATTGAATCTTGCACACCATAGGACCAAGTCCCTGGCTTTTCTTGTTTCCAGCTATTCGGGTTTTTGTAAATTCGATACAATAATTTACCATTGTTGTTATAATTGAAAATGTACTCATCCATAGTTCCATATTCATCAATACTCTTTAACCTAATTAAATTCCCTTCTTGGTCATATTTCTTGTATTTATAATTGAAAAAATTAAATTTTGAATTCTGGCTTATTATAGTTTCATGGATATCCCTTTTATAATAATGTGTGTCGGTATAAACTACTTCATTTATGGAGTCAATTTTTATAATTATTCTGTTTTTATTATCATATTCAAATCGGTAATACCTATGAATAGAATCCTCCTTATCATACCAAATGTCTTCAATTAAAAGACCATTTTCATTAAAATGTCTTTCATAGTTGATGAAATAGCAAAATTGGGTTGAAAACCATATACTTCTAAATCGGGAAATTGTAGATTCAGGACCCATAAACCCAGAGTGACCATAATCACCATCAACAGCAAATAGTTTTGGATTTTCTTTTTCGGTTAAGAATATTACTTTTTCCCTAATCTTTTTAACCTTTCCGTAAATTGTATCTTTTTGCTGACCAATAGAAATAGAAAAGTAGAATAATAGTAAAAGCGTTATTAATTTCTTTTCTGACATTTTTCTTTATTTTACTGTACTATGACTCATCTTAAATATGGACACTAATATATGTTTTTTTGATTTGTGTAATCTACTAGGTTTTTAGAGTCAGCCAAAAATAATTGACACCAAATATATTCATTACAAATAGGCAGTACCTTTTCGTTCTGTGAATCTTGATTTATTTCAAACTAAATTCCGTTCTTTTTGAATGTATTGAAAAATAAACTTGTTCGTGTTCATCTATCCTGGTCAATTTTGGAAAATGATTTTGTATTTACTTAAATGTCTTTTCTGCTATGTCAAAATATTTTGCTTGCGTTCTCATTTTTCAGCTTGTAGCTAACGGCTAGGCTATAAACTGTGGCGTGGTTTAAACAACTAATTTAGCAAACAAAACCCAGACCTGAGGAAAATCCGTTAGACACGAGTCCCGATAGTTATCGGGACGAACTGGCCGTAGGCAATTTTCCGAGTGAGCCGGGAGAAGCCATAGTTTATGAGCCGATGTTACCTGCTGGCTTTTTTTTCGAGTGTTGTTTTCAGTTCGGTTTTATATTCTTCAAAATCTTTTTTCATTGAGATCATTAAACCTCCTTCCCCAAGTCTCCAAGTTCTAAAATCATATTGAAGTCCGTTTTGCTCAAATTTTGAGTTGGATAATTTTATAAATATTTTTTGACTATTATTTGAATTGTAAAATTCGCCATTAGCCGATTCAAATTCAGTCCGTGGAAGGTTTTCACTAATATCTGATGAAGTTAAAATTATACCATTTTCAGGAACTTGAATTTTTTTACTCAATGTAAATTTATTAATTCCTAGTTTTTTCTCGCTATCAACATTATAAATCACAGTAACGTATTCTTGAGAGAAATTTTCGGGCAATTGAAATATTAATGGTCTGTTTTGATATTGATAAAACCCAAAAAAAATGAAAACAACAATAAATTCAATAATCAGGACTTTTTTCCATTGTTTAACGTATCTCTTTAAAATTAAATCCGAAATCAACAATAAAATTGATACTCCAAAAAGAGCTAAAACCAGTAAAAATTCCCATTGTTGGCCACCCATTTCAGTCATCAGAATATAAATCGCCCAACTCACTGATAAAATAATCAGTATCAAAAATGGTGTTATTTTACGTAGAATTTTCATCAGCTTGCAGGTAACGGTTTCGTATAACCGTCAGTTACGGGATTAAAGTTAATAATTTTCGGTTAGCACTGACGTTAGCAATTCCGAGTGGATTCGGACGCAGTCGAATCCGCCGTAATTGCGGTTATACATTGTTGTGAGCAGTATTTTATTCACAGTATTTTTTGAATTTTAATGTTTTCAGAGCTTTTATAAATTCTGATTGAATCTCGTCATTCAGATACCATCCATAAAATCCGATTCTTAAATCTTCTCCATTCAGACTATCAATATAAATTCCAGTTCCTCCATAGCCTTTGTTAGTTGGCGTTATAATTTTTGCTTTAAAACAGTCAATTGAATCATATTCAAATTGATACTTCAAATATTCTTTATAATCAACGTTTGTTTTGAACAAATCGTCCACAATTAAATGTTTGGTTCCTGGTAATAGTTCAAGTTCTTTTTTGGTCAATTCCGCTAATCCGATTGAGTCATAAACCATAGGTAAATCGTCCTTACTCAAATCAGCAGAGTATCTCCCAAAATCAAATTTCAGACTGTCATTTGTATCCGTTATTATTCCGCCAACATAACTATCAATTCCTCTTCGCTCATATTCATTCCAATTTTCGGGAACATTTATTTCAAATTGTCCGAAGTCAATTGTTTTATATTTCCTTTGCGTACAAGAGAAAGTCAGAATTAGAATTAATATCGATAGCGTTTTTCTCATATTGCTCACAACGCTTGTGGCTATAAACTGTGGCGTGGATTAAACAACTAATTTAGCAAACAAAACCCAGACCTGAGGAAAATCCGATAGGATTTTCCGGGTGGGCGGGAAGAAGCCATAGATTATCGCCGATGTTGTATGCAGTTTTTATTCAACTCTATTTAGAATAATGTAGTCAGATTCAATAAATGAATCTGGTCTTTTTCCATCCATTCCTCTGGCTATAACTATTTCATTTTGATTATTAATTTTTAAAATAAAATACCAAATCAATTGCTGGCCATCTTTTAATCCAGTAAAAGTTAAGTCAAGTTCGATGGGGTTTGTATTATAGTCTATTTTATATTTAAGACTGAATTCTTTTCCATTTCGTTCAAATTTTTTCCCTCCGAGTATTGTTCCCTCAGTTTCGATTATTGTATAGCCTTCTTCATCGAAAGTAAAACTGCCAAAACCAGATTCGTCTTCAGCATTCCATTTTCCGATAATTTCAAATTCAGTTAAAGTATTACTTTGACAGAATAGAGGTTGGAAGAATCCAACTAAAATTATTATAATCCATTTATTCATAAGTTAATTCTAATTGCATACAACGTTGGTGGCTATAAACTGTGGCGTGAATTCATCAACTAATTTAGCAAACAAAACCCAGACCTGAGGAAAATCCGTGAGACACGAGCGCAGCGAACTGGCCGTTAGCAAATTTTCGTAAGTAGGCGAGCACTAGCCATTAATTATATACGGTGTTGCCAGTAGTTTTTATTCTTTGCTTTTCCTTATAAATTCTACTGGCTCTGATTGTAGATTTATTGTCAGTGATGAAATTTCTCCATTGTTTTTAGTTCTAAAATTGACAGCAAATTCTGGATTGAATAAATCAGAAACATTTTTTAATGGCTTCATAACAAAAACATTATAATGCAAATGCTCCAAAAAGAACTTATAAGATGGGTAAATAGCATATAGATTACCGTCCTTAAGTTCTACTTCAATTGTTCCATAACCTTTATTTTCATATCTACCTATGAATGATGATAAGTTATGTGTTGGCTTCTTTTCAGAGTTTAATTCTTGCTTAATTTCACTTGGGACGTAAATATCATTTACAATTACAGGATAGTCTTTCAAATCAGTTTTTGGTAAATCCAACATTCTATTTTTTATAATGTCTCCTATAATGTATGGTAGAATTGAATTAGTCTGATTGGTTAAGACAGTAATACCTAATTTTTCAAAAGGATAGGTTAAGACTAAAGAGCTAAATCCAGATGTGTTTCCTCCGTGGTAAACTTTGTAATTTCCGTCTTGTGATTCCATTCGCCACCCAAAACCATCTCCAAAGAGAAAAACACTCTCTTCGTTTTTATTAGGCCTTATATTATGTATAGTAGTCGCATTACGAACAAAATCTTTAGGCAAAACTTGCTTTTCTTTAAATTTTCCTTCGTTTAACCAAGCTATCATCCAATTTGCCAAATCTTTTGCGGAACTTCTAATTCCACCAGCAGGTTTATAATTTTGATATTCTTCGTAAACTACTTTTTCGACTTTACCTTTTACCAAACCATAACCGTATGAAAAATTATTAGTCATTTTCATATTTTTTAAATCTGTATAAGAATTTGACATCTCTAGTGGGTTAAAGATATTGTTATTCAAATTCTCTTCCCAAGATTCACCTGTCACTTCTTCAACAATTGTACCTGCTAAAGTGTATCCCATATTACTGTAAATCCAACTATCCTTCGGTTTGCCTTCAGGTTTTATGTATTTCAGTTTTTTGATGACTTCGAGTTTGCTTCGTTCAGGAAAAAGAACAAGTGTTCCATTGATTTCTCCAATTCCACTTTTGTGTGAAAGTAAATCTTCAATGGTGATTAAATTGTCCATTTCAGAATTATAAAATTCAAGTTGTGGAATATATAAACTGGGTTTTTCTTTCAAAGAAATTTTATCTTCAAAATCTAATAGTCCTAATAAGGAAGCCGTAAAAGCTTTAGAACTAGATGCAATTGGAAAAATTGTATTTTCGTTTACAGGTAGATTTTTTTCTAAATCTCTGTATCCAAATCCTTTAGAGTATAATATTTGATTGTTTTTAACAACGGAAATTGACAAGCCAACAGCTTTATATGAATTCAGCAAAGTTTCTATTTCTTGATCAATTCCGTTTAAGCGATTTTCATTTTCTTGTCCAAAAGTTAATTTTGTGATTAGGAAAAAGAAAAGTATTAAAGTTGATTTTTTCATTAATTTCTTTGATTGTTCGGTGTTTTTTTAAATTACTGGCAACGTTGACGGCTATAACCTGTGGCGTGGATTAAACAACTAATTTAGCAAACAAAACCCAAACCTGAGGAAAATCCTATCGGATTTTCCGAGTGAGCGGGTAGAAGCCATAGTTTATTAGCCGATGTTGTGTGTATGTTTTTTTTTATTCACATTAGTTTTAGTGTTCCGTGCAGCAAAATTCCGAATATATTGTGCTAGGATAAATCTTTTCAATCATTTGGTATTGTTCATTAGATGTCGAGTCTAAAGGAATTCCAAACTTTTCAATTGATTTGTTGTTTTGTAAGTCTGTTATTGTATTCAGGATCAGATTTTCGAGCTTTTCATGATTGACTAAATAGCCAAGTTCCATTCCTGAAAATATTTTAATGGAGGATTTCGACCCACAGTTTAACAATTGTCTTTTTACCAATTCGGAAATTTCATTCTTTGTTATAGTTTTTTCTGAATATAAAAACTCCCCTTCATTATTTATGGTCAATACCAATTCACACTTTTCGATAGAATTCTTGGTTTTCCCTAAATTCGTTTCTGGTTGAGCAGATGGTTGGTTAAAAATCAACAAACCAAGGAAAATTTGACTATAAATTAAATATCTCAATATTAAATATTTTAGGTTTTTTGAATAATCTTTTCAACTTACACACAACGTCTCGTATAAAAACAGTGCGAGCTGGCAAGCTTGATTGTCCGCAGGACAATCAGGCGTAGCAAGCGAGCACGGACTTTCGATTCAAGACAGGTTTTAGCATTGTTTTTATATACTGTTCTACACCGTTTTCTATTTGGTTGTTATTTCTACAATTCCATTTTTTCCTTTGGCTCCAAATGTATCTAAATTCAATGGTTGCCTGATTTTAACAATATTCTGGATTTTTCGCACAGACAATTCATTAATTATTCTCTTTTGCTCCAGTGGATTCTGGATCAGAGTTCCATTGACCGACATTAGAGGACAATCTTCACATTTATAATCAAATGTTTTCTTGTTGACTTGTCGGTTAAATATACTTCTAACTTCCTCTAAAATCTCCTTCTTTTCTTTATTAGGCTGGTTTTGTGTTCGTATTAAAGTTAAAAGATCACAATTCTGATGAAACCAAATAGGATTATCGTCGCGTTCCACTGTTACAATATATTGAATGTCAGATTTTCTAAATTTAGACAGAATGGTATCAATACCATTTTCATCGAAAGGCAATCCGTCAATTAGGTATAAGTCACAGAAACTTTTCTTTTCTAGATCAAATCCATATTTCCAATGTGCCATTTCTTTGAGATCCTCCTGGGTGTAGTGAGAAACTAGCTCAGGCCGTTGCTGTTTGTTTTGTAAACCGCAGCCCGTAAAAAGGATGAGTGTCAATATAATAAAGTATGTTTTTTTCATAATGGTGTAGAACATTAGTATATACAACATAATTTTAGGCACTCTCAAATTTAAGTTATTTTTTTTTAAATCAACAAAACTATGTAACACACTTATAATCAACAACAAAACCGGCATCTATATACATTAAGGGACAAGTTAAAATCCACCTGATCCAGTAAATAAATCAATACGATTTTTAGGGTTGACAAGGTGGCTTTATAATAAAAAAGTTAAAATATGCGACAAATTCTCTATATTTGCACAATCAAAAAGGGAGCATCTCGCTAAGAATAACTCCCTTTTATTAGTAATCTTTGGATTGTTTAGGTCATTTCCTAATGAGAGAAAGCCTAATTTAACTTACAACCGTTATATATTTGACGGTCTTTCGATTACCGGTACTTTAAACCACTCTTTTGGGTGGTTTTTTATTTGATTACAAATGTCGACAATAAAAATTGTATAAAAAAAATGAATACAAAACCTTAATAGTGTTATAGTGTTTTATTTTCCTAATCTTCATTATCTAAAAACAATTTAAGTTGGTCTCCATTAGATGGGTATGCGCGTTCGACAAGAGAAATATATTTATTCCAAGATGTGGATGCTCTTGCAAGCGCAATAAGACCTCCAAAAAACTCTCTAAGTTTAGGTTCTCCTATCTCATCAGTTAAAAATGAAAAGTGTTTATGTTCCCTATAGCCTCTTTCGTTTTTTGGATTTTTTCTTTCTAACTCTTTAAGTAACCCGGGAGCCATTCTATCATAAATATATTTATTAGTCCATTTGCCAATTACGCCAGGTCTTTTTTGGGCGTTTTCAGGCTTCCACTCCCAATTATTAAGCCTAAACCATTGTTTGTAAAGTTCTAAAGGGTAAGTTACTTCATATCTTTTTGCTTCTTCAAGCACAAACTTGTCAAGAATTTGTTGAAGTGCGTTTTTTACTCTTATATCTTGATATCCTGTTGCTTCGTCAATTAATGCAATAATTCCAACTGTAGCAAATCCTTTTAGTAAAATATAGGCTTTTTCAGCCGTATTTATACTGCTTTTTGGTATGGCACCTTTTTGGTTGGCTTTTACCCACACATCACATATTTCGGGAAGAATTTCAGCCTCTAAACCTATAGCTTCTGAACCATTTACAGCCTTGTATTTCACTGATTCAGATAGTTTTAATGATAACTCTTTGGAAATATACTTATCTAAAAAATTTGCATATAAGTACCTCGGTTTTACAGATTCTCCTTGGCGCCTTTTTTTCCAATATGCGCCAGAGCCAGATGCTCCAATAGCATCAGCAATACTTCTTTCAGAAACAACCCTTGTGCCATCTTCTAGAACTGCACAAGATATAATAAGCCCATTTATATTTATTTCGCCTTGATGGGTTGCTTTAAGTATTGAATCTTTTTTCATCTTTTGATATTTTATTAACTAAATCGTCTTGTTTGATTAAAGAGTTTTTCACTTCTTTTATTATTCTCCAAGCTGTATCTTTAGTTGTATTAATTTTTTTTGCTAAAAACCTTGCTGTAATAATATTTGGATGGTTAATTATTAGGTGTATTGAGTAAAACCATTTTTGTAAATCAATTTTTGTTTTGTGAAACATTGTCTCAACTGTTACACTATAAGATGTATTACAGGTATTGCAGTGATATCTATTTTCTTCTTTTAATTGAGTAAAATTGTTGGAATTGCAATATGGGCAAATAGGCTTATTAACCCACCTTAATTTTTCAAGATAATTAATACAGTCGGTTTTTGTAGGAAATTGATTATAAATATCTTCCAATGTCATAATAAACTTTTTATCTACCATTATTAATGACAAATATAAATTAAAATATAATATTATTACTACCTTTATCTATGACAATTAAAAATATTTGTTTATATTTGTCAAATAAATTTTTAGAAACTATGAATTTCAAATCTCTACCACAGCTATTAGACCACTTTAAGGACGAAAAGACCTGTATTGAATATTATGAGGATATTCGATGGGGCGGTAATGTTATTTGCCCTCATTGTGATAGTGATAACCCTTACAAGACCACAAGAGGTTATAAATGCTCAAATAGCGATTGTTATAAAAAGTTTACCGTTAAGGTGGGTACAATATTTGAAAACTCTAAAATACCTTTTAGAATATGGTTTGCTTCAATCTATTTAGCCACCTCTCATAAAAAAGGTATTAGTTCAGTCCAGTTGGCTATTGATTTAGGGATAACTCAAAAAACAGCTTGGTTTGTTTTGCATCGCATCCGTGAAATGCTGAAAGAAAAAGCCCCGAAAATGTTAGGCGAAAACAATATGGTAGAAATTGACGAAGCATACATAGGCGGTAAAGAGAAAAACAAACACGAGGGCAGAAGGCGTTCACAGGTTTTTCCACACCTTAGAAACGATGGCACACCTTATAAACCGAAAACTATGGTAGTGGGCATCATTGAGCGCAAAGGACACGTTGTATTACGAAAAGTTGAAAGGGCGGTTAAATATGAAGTTGACCCTATTATTGATATACACGTAAAACAAGGTTCTAAAGTAAATACAGATGAAAGTACAATGTATCGTGATTTAGGATTGTTTTACAATCACGCAACAGTTGTTCATTCTGCTCGTCAATACGTTACCGGAAATGTACACACTAATACAATTGAAAACTTTTGGAGCGTTCTTAAGCGTGGTTTGTATGGTGTTTACCATCAAGTAAGCGATAAGCATTTTGAACGCTATTTAGATGAATATGCAGCGAGGTTTAATACTCGAAACTTATCATCACAAGAAAGGTTTGAGAGGTTTTTAGTGGAAAGTGAAAGCTATTTGCCTTATAAAAAGCTTACAAAAAAATCTTAATAAAAAAACACCCTTTAAAAGGGTGTTTTTATTTTAATGTTTAGAGATTGTCAGTTAGTTTGTTACCAAAGAATTTGATCTCTTTTTTTCATAATAAAAGGTTTTGAAGTTTAAATATAAAGGTTTTAGTTAAGTAAACAAGTTAAAATGATATTAATTTTATGATTGAGTAATATTTTTTAATTTTTAACACACCCCAAGATTCTTGCCAAACTTAAAATGTCCATCATGAAAAACATTAGAATTTTCAAAAGTTTGCGTTGTAACCTTAGTTAAATTTGATAACCCATGTTTTGTTTTAACAAACAAAACATATTCAAGGTTTTCAGTATCAATATCTAAAGATAAGTCAACAAAAGTTCTTATTAGCACAGCATGATCGCCATATCCCTTTGCTTTTTTGTACCTAGGTATTGAATGTATTTTTTTTCTACTTAATTTCACATGACTAGTTCTGTGGTTAACTTTAGTCTTATCAACTATGTACGGCATTTTTTTATATAATTCAAATTCAACCGAATAAGCATCGTAGATTGACTTGTTTATAATTTTAAAGAAAAAAAATTTATCACCATTATCATCTAATTTACAACAAATTTTGTCAGATATTTTAATATTTGGAGATAAAACTCTTAACAAAATGAATGCAAAAATAGACGTTGAAACTACACCTAAAACAAGGGATAATAGGATGTCAAGCAAAAGGTGTCCAGTCATTAAAATTGATTTTATTAGCTATGCGAAGTGCTAATTTAATAATATTTTAACAAAAACCTATTACAGCTCCTTTTTTAAATTATTCATATTGTTTATACCTCCTTCTAAGTTTTCCGAAAAGCGATTTATTACCCTTTGGACTTCTTTGAAAGCTAATTAGGTATTTGTTTTTATTATTCTTTAAATATCTTGTAATTTCAATTCTTGTGTTAGGAACTATATTCTCATCTCCTAACATATAAGTGCTACGTAAGCCCATAGAGGTTACTTCTGTGCCTTTGTATTTATGGTCTTGCTTTGAAGTTATTTCGTCTGATATTTTATTAGCCGTTACTTCGTCAACATAAACGTCAACCGTATTACACCATCCTTTTGAAAAACAGTCGTCATTAATGTAGTATATTAACACTTTATTTCTATCTTGATTGCTCACAAAAATCATATCAGCCATAAGGTTCTCATCTGCTGGATTTGTATCAACCAAAGAAAAGCCATTGTTTTCAATAATATTAATTTTTGGAGAAATTCCCTGCATAGATATGCTGATTTTGTCTAAAAAATCAAAGTCAATTTGTTGGGCTGTTGTAAAATGATGGACAAAAAAAACAAAAAACAAAAGTAATGGTTTCATAATATGGCTATTTAAAGTGTAAATTGCTGAATAATAATTATCTTTACAACATGGATAAAGTAAACGAAAAAAATAAGCAAAAACAAAAGAAAGAGAATAATTTAAAAGTTGAAGGTTCTCTTGATGATGTTCTAAAAGTTTCCGTTCCTAAAAAGAAAAAGGAAACTAAATAATATTGCATTTGGGAAAGCCCTTAATTGTAGTTCGCATTTCTACAAGATGTAAAACGTTCCTTAATACCGGCACAACGCCAAAATAAATAGTAGTTCTTAACTTCTGTTCCCCGAAAATATGTAAGGGTAAAGGATTTTGATTCCTTTGAGAACGAACTTTATTTCATTTCAAAAAAATCTTACTTAGATTACCATAGCCCTTATATTTAGGGTTGTCCCGCTTTGTATATAGATGCCACAAAACCGTGTGCAAACGACTACAATCGACTACAAACGAAAGTAAATGTATAACAACCGAATAAAATTTGCAGGCTGTCACATCTTTGTACCGTTGAATGAAACCAACAGGTAGAAACAACAAAAAGTATTAACTGTTTAACAATTAAATTTTAGTATTATGAACGCACTTAGAAACAAAGTACAGTTGATTGGAAGATTGGGTCAAGAACCTGAAATCATTAACTTCGCAGACGGCAACAAAATGGCCAAATTCTCGCTGGCTACAGATGACAGCTACAAAGACAAAGACGGTAAAAAAGTAGAACGCACAGACTGGCACAACATCGTTATTAAAGGCGGGCTTGTGAAAGTGGTTGAAGGCTATGTAAACAAAGGACAGGAAATTGCTGTTGAAGGCAAACTCACCACCCGCTCCTGGGAAGACAAAGATGGCAATAAGCGTTACACCACAGAGGTGGTTTGCAACGAGCTGTTGATGTTAAGCAAATAACAGTTGCACATACATCGTGAAATCCCGGCACAAAAGTGTGTCGGGATTTTTTTATTTAAACGCTTGTCTTATATTTGCCCTTATGAAAAATCAAAGACAACATATCCGTTTTGCATCGCCTGTGGGTGATGGAAAGTATCTGTGGATGGAAAATTTACCACCACGGTATGGACGCTTTGTTTTGGTTTTTAAATCTTTTGAGTGATGATTTAATATAATTTAAACCAACTATATAAAAGCGTTCGTTAATTCGGGCGCTTTTTTTTATGCAAATTTTAAAAAATTAAAAGTGAAGAAATAGAAATACATATATGCAGATTGAAATCTAAGTTTTTGAATGCAAGACAAATAGATTCCGGCGATTTGCCGGCCGGGAGATCTATGGCTTAAAAATAAATTAACTACTTGAAAATCAATAAAATAAAATTAAAAATTGTTTGGAATTTAAAAAAATACCAGCATCTTTGCATCGCAATTTTAAGGATTGCAAAAAACAAATTATTCATTAAATAACAGAAGCTTTGTGGTATCAATTAAACACTTCAGATCGTCAAAAGCATTTTGATATGCTCAATGACCTGCTTCGTGATCAAAATCTTTTCTAAAGTATGATAAAGATCCGAAGCAAAACCTAACCGTTTCGGATTTTTGTTTGAATTTCCTTCATCCATTCCGTTACGGGAATGAAAGCCAGAGAGGCTTTCTGTTTTAAACTATAAATTAAATCGTAATGGAAACAACACTGTACAATAGTTACATTTTCAAAGCTATGGACGCCTATCCATTCAATCTGGAAGAAACCATAGAAGCTTTAAACTATGCTTTGTCTTATGACAAAAACAATGTTCAGGCGCTCTGTTTAATGGCAAAATTTTCGGCAGAACAATTAGGGGATTATGAGACCGCTAAAAATTACTTTGCTGAAGCCCTTGCCTTAAAAATGGAAAACCCGATGCTTTACCCTGATTATTTAAGGGTGTTAATCCAAAATGAAGATTATGAGGAAGTTCAAAAGTTACTTGATTTTGCTAAAAGCATCAAAGGAACAGACAAAGCAGTTTTGCAAATAATTCAAGGACAGCTTTTAGAGGTTTTAATGAAATGGAAAGAGGCAAAACAAGCCTATAAAAAAGCGTTGAAAATGGGATGTAACTCTGCTTTTATAAGTTTTGTTGAGGAGGAAATTAAAAGAATAAACCAAAAACTTCCTCGTAAGAAAGCAAAGTCAAAATCCAAAAACAAAAAGAAGTCGGCAAAATAAATGATTTCAAATAGTAGAAATTGTTGAAACCGGTAAATCATTTGGTACCGTGGTTTACAAGTTTGTTGTACTTAAAATATCAAGAGGAGTCTTGTTGTGTGTTTCTGTATAGCACCATTGTGTGAGGGGTTGCAAATTTGTATCACCTTTTCACGTTCAACTTGGCTTGAAGGTTTTTGCTGTTCACCAAAAAACAGTACCGGTTCTGTAAGTCGTGGGTTCGATTCCCACTCCGTTACATACGGATAGTTCAGTGGCTAGAACGACAGATGTGGTTGTCGCCGGTTCGAATCCGGCCAAAAACTTGAATTGTCACTCTTGTTTTGTAGCTCAGTTGGTAGAGCACTACACTTTTAATGTAGGCTGTGGACCTCAAAATCCACTCAAAAAGCAGATCATCTTTTAAAACTGATTACCAAAAATGAAGAATAGTGTGGGAAAATCAGTTGTTGCTCATGTAACAACAGCTTTAATGAAACTTTGAAGTCCTTCTGACTTTTAAATAAAGATAAGCTCTTTTTAAAAAAGTGGATAAGAATGATACCCAAAAATGGGAAAACTCTTATCATTTCGATTTGAAAAAACAGTTTACCGGCATTTAAAAAAAGTAGTCCTTCCGTTTTTGAAAAGTGATTTTCTCCCCCTGTTCTAATTGAATGTACATGCTTTCTCAGATGTGATATCCGCTGCAGTAAGTTGTATCAAAATCTAAATGTTAAATCTTGCTTGCATAAAAAACAAGCAGTTAAAAATCAAATAAAATGAAACTAATAAGAATAAATGCCGGAAAAGTGGGTATGGTCTTCAAAAGAGGAGATTACAAACGCACCATAAGCAGTGGTTTACACTGGCTGGGGATTTTTGAAACCGTTATGATTTTTGATCTTTCAAGACCTTTTATCCCTCCTGTAGCAATTGAAATATTGCTTGAGGACAGCAAACTAAAAAGTATGTTACACGTCATTGAGGTTAAGGATAACGAGATTGTATTGGTTAATGAAAGAGGTAACTTTAAAAACATCCTTACAGCCGGAAGGTATTTGTACTGGAACACTTTGGTAGACTACCAGTTTACCTATGCTGATCTCAGTAAAATATACATTACTGAACAGATTGATAAAGCACTTTTCAGTAATTATGAATTGAGTAAATACATCCGCATTTTTGAAGTAGCTGCTTATGAAAAAGCTGTATTCATTGTTGATGATGTATTTGTCAAGATTCTGGAAAACGGCACCTACCGTTTCTGGAGGAATGACACGACCATTAAGATTGCAAAAGCAGATATGAGACAGCTGCAACTCGAAATTGCCGGACAGGAATTGCTGACCAAAGATAAGGCTGCCATACGTATTAACTTTTACACAAAGTATAAAGTAACAAATATTGTAAAAGCGCTTATGGACAACAAAGACTATGAAAAGCAATTGTATGTTTTGTTGCAGTTGGCCCTTCGTGCATATGTGGGTACTTATACGCTGGATGAACTTCTTGAAAACAAAGACAGTATTGCAAAATCAGTATTGGAAGAAGTTAAAAAAGAAGTTGCTAATCTCGGTGTTGAAGTACTCAATACAGGTATCAGGGACGTGATTTTGCCCGGTGATATGAAGGAGATTATGAATCAGGTTCTTGTTGCCCAAAAAAAGGCACAGGCCAATGTGATTACAAGAAGAGAGGAAACAGCTTCAACAAGAAGCTTGTTAAACACTGCCAAGTTGATGGAAGATAACGACATGCTTTTCAAATTAAAAGAAATGGAGTATGTTGAGAAAATTGCCGATAAGATTGGTGAAATTTCTATCTCCGGAAACGGTGGAGTTGTGAAACAGTTAAAAGATATTTTTTCTGTTAATAAGTAAGGAATGCGTCGGAATTATTTCGGCGCATTTTTTTTACCAAAAATAAATCTCCTGCGCCAGCCTGTAGGTATTGGCATGGGCATCCACAATAATTTTAAGATCGGCTGAGTAGCCGCCACCCATACTGCACATCACGGGTATCTTGTTGTCTTTACAAATTTGTAACACATAACGGTCGCGCTCTTTACAGCCGTCCAACGTGCATCCCAACCTGCCCAGTTTGTCACCGGCTAAAATATCCACCCCACATAAATAATAAATAAAATCGGGCTGTTGTTCTTCGATTAACTTCGGAAGGGTTTCTTTCAGGATTTTTAAGTACTCAACATCTCCCGTGCCATCTGCCAAACCAATATCCAAATCTGATTTTTCCTTCTGAAACGGGTAATTTCCGGCGCCGTGCATCGAGAATGTAAATACTGAATTATCTGCCTGAAAGATTTCGGCAGTGCCATTGCCTTGGTGCACATCGAGATCGACGATGAGGATTTTTTTGGCGAGACCATTGTTTTGTAAATACCGGGCGCCAATCGCCTGGTCGTTGTATAAGCAAAACGCTTCACCACGATTGGAATAGGCGTGGTGGGTGCCGCCGGCGATGTTCATGGCAATACCGTGTTCTAATGCATATGTACTGGCAGTGATGGTTCCCTGAGTGATGATGCCTTCGCGATTTACCAAAGTTTCTGATAAGGGGAAACCAAGTTTTCGGGCAGCACTTTTAGTGAGGTTAAGGGTGTTGAGGTCGTTGATATACTCTTTCGTATGCACGGCCAAAATATCATTTTCATCCGGAATTCCGGGTTCAAAAAAGTTCTCAGGAGTACAACTGCCTTCGTGCAATAATTGCTGTGGTATCAACTCATATTTCTCCATCGGGAAACGATGCCCTTCCGGGAGTGGGTGTTTGTAGATGTGATGGTAGGCGATTTTGAGCATTTAATTTATTTATGGTAACAAGCTAGGATAAATTTTTTTTACAGCGAAACCGGAATTATTAGAATTTCAAAAAAAAACATTAAGAAATTAAGGGGCATTAAGAATAAGCCACCTTAACTATTCTTAATTCCTTAATGTTGAAAAGGGATAGGATTGTAAATGCAATTGAGTTTCACTTTCCTCTATAATTTATGCAACTTCAACTGTATCCGTTTTCTCTCAACATCCACATCGAGGACTTTGACTACTATTTGCTGATGTAAACTCACGTGTGCACTCACATCGCTCACAAAACCATCAGCGAGGTTGGAAATATGTATCAATCCGCTTTCCTTGATGCCGATATCCACAAAACACCCAAAATTGGTGATATTATTAACTATGCCGGGAAGTAGCTGACCCTCTTTCAGGTCGTGGATCGTTTTTATGTTTTGGTTAAAAGTAAACACTTTGGCCTGTTCACGGGTGTCGAGTCCGGGTTTTTCAAGTTCGTTGATGATGTCTTCCAAGGTGAGCAATCCCACGGTTTCATTCACATAGGTTTCCTTTGGAATGCTTTTTAAAACATCGGTGTTGCCAATCAAATCGGAAACATCCATTTTTAAATCCTTGGCCATTTGCTTCACCAAACCATAGCTTTCAGGATGCACCGCCGAATTGTCCAACGGGTTCTCCCCGTTTTTGATGCGTAAAAATCCGCCGCTTTGTTCAAAGGCTTTCCCACCCAGGCGAGGCACACTTTTTATTTCTTCCCGTGATTTAAACGCACCATTCTTTTCGCGATAAGCGAAAATGTTTTCAGCGAGCTTGGGTCCCACACCTGAGACATAAGCCAGTAATGAAGGACTCGCCGTATTGACATTCACACCCACAGCATTCACACAGCTTTCAACCACGCGGTCGAGGGAATTTTTGAGTTTGGTTTGGTCCACATCGTGTTGGTATTGACCCACACCAATGGATTTGGGCTCGATTTTCACTAGTTCGGCAAGCGGGTCTGCCAAGCGTCTGCCAATGGAAACGGCTCCACGTACGGTCACATCATAATTGGGGAACTCCTCCCGCGCAATTTTGGACGCCGAATAAATAGAAGCTCCCGCCTCGCTTACAACAAAAACCTGAACATCGTTTTTAAACTGAATTTTTCTGATGAGCCGTTCCGTTTCGCGTGAAGCGGTACCGTTACCAATAGCGATGGCCTCGATTTTATGGGCGTCTGCCAGCGAACTGATTTTCTTGATAGCACCTTTTTCATCGTTTTGTGGAGCGTGGGGATAGATGGTTTCGTTGTGTTTCAGGTTGCCTTGTGCGTCGAGGCACACCACTTTACAACCCGTCCTGAAACCGGGATCGATGGCCATAATGCGTTTTTCACCCAAAGGCGCCCCGAGCAATAATTGCTTGAGGTTTTTTGCGAAAACAGTAATGGCGGTTTCATCTGCGGCTTCTTTGGCGGCGTTCAATCGTTCATTGGACAATGCCGGAAACAACAGCCGTTTGTAGCTGTCTTTAATCGCCAGTTCAATTTGTTCAGCACACGCATTTTGGGATTTGATGAGCCTTCTTTCAATACCGGAAAGGGCTTTTTCTTCGTCAATGTCTATTTTTACTTTGATAAATCCTTCGGTTTCTGCTCTTAAAATGGCAAGTAGACGGTGAGAAGGGCAGCTTTTTAGAGACTCTTCCCATTGAAAATAATCACGGTATTTCTGGGCTTTTTCGTCCTCGGCTTTGTCTTTTACCACTTTAGAGGTGATGACCGCATAGTTTTCAAGTTGCTTTCTCAGCACATTTCTAATGTCAGTGCGTTCATTGACCCATTCGGCGATGATGTGTCTCGCGCCTTCCAGTGCCGCTTCTGCGGAAGTGATTTCGCCTTGAGCGTATTTTTGTGCAATGGATTCAATATTCCTTGTGTTTTGCGCCATAATGATTTTGGCGAGGGGTTCGAGTCCGTTTTTGCGGGCGGTTTCGGCTTTGGTTTTTCGACTTTTTTTGAAGGGGAGGTAGAGGTCTTCCAGTGTGGTAAGATCCGGTGCATTTTCAATAGCCGATTGCAATTCTGAGGTTAAAACATCCTGTTCTTCAAGCGCTTTTAAAATAGTGGTTTTGCGTTTTTCAAGGGCTTCATACTGTTCCTTAAAAAGAACGATATCCTCAATCTGCACTTCGTCGAGATTGCCGGTGCGTTCCTTGCGGTAGCGGGCAATGAATGGAATGGTGCAGTCTTCATTTAATAGCTGAACGGTGTTTTTTATACTGCCTGAGGGCAGTTGGGTGTTTTGTGAAATGTATTGGAGGAGTTGCTCCATTGATTTTAACTTTAGATTTTTGCCACTAAGACACAAGGGCACAAAGTTGCACTAAGGAATTTAGTATTTCTGATCACTGCTACTGCCAACTGATCACTACTTAATTAATTGTCATTCCGTTTCCAACACCATCCACATCCGGGTTGAGGAAAACAAGCTTGCCTTCGGCATTTTCGGTCATAAGAATCATACCCTGGCTTTCCACGCCGCGCAATTTTCTGGGAGCGAGATTGATTAAAATAGTGACTTGTTTGCCAATGATTTCTTCAGGAGTGAAACTTTCAGCAATACCTGAAACTACTGTGCGCACATCCAGGCCGGTATCTACTTTTAATACTAAAAGTTTATCTGCTTTGGGCATTTTTTCGGCTTCGATGATCGTGCCTACACGCATATCGAGTTTGGTGAAATCGTCAAAATTGATGGTCTCTTTTTGTGGCATGAGTTTCGGTTTTTCTGAATTGTTTGTTTCGGTTTTGTTGGTTGCTTTGGTTGCTTCCAGTTTATCTAATTGTTGTTGAATTTGTTCGTCTTCTATTTTGGAGAAAAGGAGTGCGGCTTCGCCAATTTGATGTTGTGTTTGTAATAATGAGGTAGTTTTTGAAATAGCATCCCAACCAACATCAGGGTTAAGGTTCAAAATACTCTTCAACTTCCCTGAAGTAAACGGTAAAAACGGCTCACTTAAAACGGCCAGTGCAGCTGCGATTTGCAGAGCGACATACATTACTGTTTTGGTGCGTTCTTCATCGGTTTTGATGGTTTTCCAGGGCTCTTCATCGGCGAGGTATTTGTTTCCTAAACGTGCCAAATTCATCAATTCCCCTTGCGCTTCGCGAAAACGGTAGCGCTCAATGGAACTGCCAATCACCGCCGGATATGCTTTCATTTGTTCAAGTGCTTGCGTGTCAATATCCCTAAAATCGGCAGGTTGTGGTACACGGCCTTCATAATATTTATGGGTCAATACCGCCACACGGTTGATGAAGTTTCCAAAAATAGCCACCAATTCGTTATTGTTTCGCGCTTGAAAATCTTTCCATGTAAAGTCGTTGTCTTTAGTCTCCGGGGCTGTTGCCGTCAAGGTGTATCGCAATACATCCTGTTGCCCGGGGAAATCCTCTAGATATTCATGCAACCAAACCGCCCAGTTTTTGGAGGTGGAGAGTTTGTTGCCTTCGAGGTTCAGGAATTCGTTTGCGGGGACATTGTCCGGGAGGATATAGCTTCCTTCCGCCTTGAGCATGGCCGGGAAAATCACACAATGAAACACGATATTGTCTTTCCCTATAAAGTGTACCAGTTTGGTGTCGTCACTTTTCCAGTAGGGTTCCCAGTCTTTTCCTTCTCGGGCGGCCCATTCTTTAGTGGAAGAAATATAGCCAATGGGCGCATCAAACCACACATACAATACTTTTCCATCAGCACCTTCAACCGGAACGGGGATGCCCCAATCCAGGTCGCGGGTCACGGCACGCGGGCGCAAGCCGTCGTCAATCCACGACTTTACTTGTCCGTACACATTGGGTTTCCAGTCTTTTTTATGGTCAACCAGTATCCATTGTTTTAAGAAGGCTTCATAGTTTTCCAGAGGAAGAAACCAGTGTTTGGTTTTTTTTAGTATCGGGACAGCACCACTAATGGTCGATTTTGGGTTGATGAGGTCGGTTGCATTGAGTGAAGTACCACATTTTTCGCATTGGTCGCCATAAGCTTCTTCGTGGCCGCATTTTGGGCAGGTTCCGGTGACGAAGCGGTCTGCGAGAAATTGCTCTGCCTCGGGGTCATAGAGTTGTTCGGTGACTTCTTCTATGAATTTTCCTTCACTGTGCAGTTTTTTAAAGAATTCAGAGGCTGTTTCGTGATGAATTTTTGCCGAAGTGCGGGAATAATTGTCAAAAGTAATTCCGAAGTCAGCAAAAGACTGTTTGATGATGTTGTGGTATTTATCAATTACTTCCTGTGGAGTGATTCCTTCTTTTTTGGCTTTCATAGGGATTGCCACACCGTGTTCATCGCTTCCGCAGATAAAGGCGACATCTTTTCCCTGCAAGCGCAGATAACGCGCATAAATATCTGAGGGGACATAAACACCTGCCAGGTGGCCAATGTGAATGGGGCCGTTAGTATAAGGCAAGGCTGCGGTGATGGTATAGCGTTTGGGTGTAACCATAAGTTTTTGAGTATTTGACGCAACAAAAATAAGGATTCACAAGGAGAAATTCTTTATTTTGCAGCGTAAGAAGTAATTTAAACTTTATCCATTTGCTAAAAAATTACTATTTAGACTAACTTAAATGCAATTATCGCCACGAATGCACAAATGTTTTTTGGTAAATTACTGTATAAAAAGTTTTAAAAACCAATATATTCGTGCATTGGTGGTGTTTAAAATGTTTATTTTATAGGTTACTACATCAAACTCTAGGAAGGTTTTTAAATAGTTGCCAACAAAAGTATTTAGATTATGATTTCAATTCCGAAACTTAAAAAAGGGGATGCTGTAGCCATCGTTTCAACAGCCCGAAAAATTTCAAAAGCTGAAATCCAACCTGCGATCGATTTGTTGGAGTCCTGGGGGTTGAAAACGGTTATTGGAGAAACTATTGGCGCGGAAGAAAACCAGTTTGCAGGAAATGATGCTTTTCGCGCAAGCGATTTACAACGAATGCTAGACAATTCAACCATCAAAGCCATCTGGTGTGCAAGAGGCGGGTATGGAACCGCAAGAATTATTGACAATCTTGATTTTACCAACTTCAAAAAGCATCCCAAATGGATTGTGGGTTATAGCGATGTGACAGTGTTGCACAGTCATCTGCACAAATTGGGTTATGAAACGCTTCACGCACCTATGCCGATTGATATTGAAAAGCAAAGTAAGGAAGCAGTTAGCTGTTTAAAGAGGGCCCTTTTTGGTGAGGCGTTTACAATTCAGTATGATTCACGAGATTCCTTATCACGGCCGGGAATGGCGGCGGGAGAGCTCGTGGGCGGAAACCTTTCTATTCTTTATTCCCTTTGCGGAAGTGCTTCGGCAATTGACACCAGAGGGAAAGTCTTATTTATTGAAGATTTGGATGAATACCTCTATCACATCGACCGGATGATGCAAAACCTGAAGCGCAACGGCTATTTTAATCATCTAGCCGGTTTAATTGTTGGAGGGATGAATGCCATGAGAGATAACACCAAAGCCTTTGGATTTAAAACCGACAACCCTTACGGGAAAACGGCTAAAGAAATTATTGCTGAGGCTGTCGCCGAATATGATTTCCCCGTGTGTTTTGATTTTCCTGCGGGGCATACAAATGATAACCGTGCACTTATTATGGGTCGAAAGGTGAGTCTTGAAGTGGGTGATTTTGTTCAACTTACTTATAAAAGCTCCTAAACACACACACCCTAAATCCCCTCTAAAAAAGAGGGAATTTTTTTATTTGCAACTTATCACATCTCCTCAGTATAATCAGGATACAGAAAGTTGTTGTATGGAAAGCGTTGCACGTGGATTTCCCGTACTTTTTCATACACTTTTTTTCTAAATTCTTCCAGATTTGTTTTTTCAGTAGCTGAAATAAATACAGCTTCACCATTCAATCTGTTCATCCAGGTATTTTTCCAGTCTTCCAGAGAGTAATGGGCTTCTGTTTTTTCGGTAATGAGGTCGTCCTTATCTATTTTTTCGGGCTCATATGCATCTACTTTGTTAAAGACCATAATGATGGGTTTATCACGACCATCAATTTCGTCGAGCGTTTGATGAACAGAGTTGATATGGTCTTCAAAATTGGGGTGAGAAATATCAACTACATGAAGGAGTAAATCGGCTTC
>JANSXN010000125.1 GCA_024742935.1 Flavobacteriaceae bacterium | reverse complement strand
TATAAAAAAGAATTGCGGAAATATTTATAAAGACTATTCTTAGATGTATCATTATAAAGATATATCATTTGAGATCGTATTGAAGGCACTGAATGCCATAAAATAAAATAGACAGCAAAACTCCAGATGATTGTGGAGCTCATAAAAATAAGTGCTAAAACTAATAAAATTAATATCTCCTTCCATAATCTCTCTGCAACATCCAGCCTTCCCTTGAACAAAAGAGCACCAAAAAAAACAAGAGATATTGTGCAAAAAACAAATGTAACTTGAAAAAATTCCAAAGGAACTTTTACATATATAATATCTTGAATAATATCTTGGGCTTCATTAAAATTTATGCTAAGTAAAATTGTTAAAATAAAACTTCCATAAAAAAAAGCGAAAAGTTTTTCTCTTTTTAATGGCTTTTTTTGGTTTTCAAGCCAGTGTTGTTCACCAAAATGATAAGAACTGAATAAAACAAATACTATTATGAAAATTATAGGAAAAAAATAATACATCAATCCAAAAAAAAGAATGTAAAAAACATATTTAAATGTTATGTAAAACCAATTAAAATTTTTGGGGTTAATTTTTTTTAGTATCAAAATATCATTAGCCCCGTGAACAATACCTATTGTCAAGATTAAAAATAACCCAATGATTTGATGAATATTTTCATATAAAAACCCAGTAATCCAGAAACAGAAAAAGGTTATTAAAATCAAATAGTTAGTAAATTTCATTATTTAAAAAAATTATTTTTCATAATATAATGTTAATATTTTATTGTTTTGTTTAATCTTTATTATGTTTGCTTAAACAATATTACTAAAACATTTTAATATGACTTCACTATTTAACACAATTTTGCTTGTTTCCAAAATAGATCCAACAGATTATGTTGGTTTTACTTTCTTTATGGGAGCAATGGCTATGATGGCCGCTTCTGCTTTTTTCTTTCTTTCATTAAACACTTTTGATAAGAAATGGCGAACCTCAATCCTTGTTTCGGGGATAATTACTTTTATTGCTGCCGTTCACTACCTCTACATGAGAGACTATTGGGCAGATTTTGCAGAATCTCCTACATTCTTTAGATATGTTGACTGGATTCTAACCGTACCTTTAATGTGTGTTGAGTTCTACTTGATTCTTGTAGTTGCAGGAGCGAAACGTTCATTAATGTGGCGACTCATTTTCTTATCTTTAATTATGTTAGTCACAGGTTACATTGGCGAAGTAATTGACAGAGACAATGCTTGGCTATGGGGTCTTTTATCTGGACTTGCATATTTTGTAATCGTTTATGACATATGGTTAGGAAGAGCAAGAAAACTCGCTGAAAAAGCAGGTGGTGCTGTTTTAAAAGCACACAAAGCACTTTGTTGGTTTGTACTCGTTGGGTGGGCAATTTATCCTGTTGGATATATGGCCGGGACGCCTGGGTGGTATGATGGAATATTTGGCGGATTAAATCTTGATGTGATTTATAACATTGGTGATGCAATCAACAAAATCGGTTTTGGTTTAGTTATCTATAACCTTGCTTTTACAGCTTCAAAAGGTGACCAAGTCGTGAAAGAAATTTAATCTATTTACTTTCTGTTAATTAAGAGGCTGTACAAAACAGCCTCTTTTTTTTATTACATTCTTTCCGGAACGTTAATCCCTAATAATCTCAAAGCAGACTGTATAACCACTCCCACCTTTCGCGAAAGCTGCACTCTCAATTGCCTTTTGTCCTCCTCAATTTCAGCGAGAATGGGCATACTTTGGTAAAAAGAGTTATAAGCTCTCACAAATTCATAAATATAATTGGCCAGTAATGCAGGTCTCTAGCAATAACTTAAGGTAAGAATTCCAGTTGATTTATGAGTTCATTTTGGTTTTAGTCCTTTTTTAATAGACACCAATTAAATCCTATTTAATAGTTAAGTCGAGAATATTATAAAATTGTTAGAGATTATCTCTTTTAGTTTAATCTCCATTATTTCAATAAAATATATTCTATTTTTTTTTAAACATATTTTTAATTACAAGAGCGTGGGGAAAAGTTAAAGCTGCGATAAAAGGAAATAATATGGATAGAAGAAGGTTCTTTTGGTCATGAAAAAAATAAACTAAAATACCCAAACTACAAATCGAAAAAAACCAATATAAAAAAGAATTGCGGAAATATTTATAAAGACTATTCTTAGATGTATCATTATAAAGATATATCATTTGAGATCGTATTGAAGGCACTGAATGCCATAAAATAAAATAGACAGCAAAACTCCAGATGATTGTGGAGCTC
>JANSXN010000099.1 GCA_024742935.1 Flavobacteriaceae bacterium | reverse complement strand
ACCTGCCTTCGCTAAAGCTTCGGTGGGCGAGGCCCAAAACCTGCCTTCGCTAAAGCTTCGGTGGGCGAGGCCCAAAACATTAATCTTTGAATACGAAACCAGAAACTACAAGCCAAAACGACGTATTAGTGCGCGTGGAGGGACTCTCCAAAAAGTTCTGCAAAGACCTCAAATAAATTTTAATATAAGTGAATGATTTTTTTAATATTAAATCAGCCCCGGCCTACGAAAGGGTTCCGTGAAAAATGAAGTGAGCGGAGGAGCAAGAAAAAATCCTTGATAGTTACAAACAATCAGCCTAATAGAAAGCAGAATGAATCTTCTAAAATTTGCATTCACTAAAGAATCTTTATTTTTTCACTGTAGTGAACGAAATTTTTAGCAACGCTTTCGTCAGCCTAGCGTTTTTTGTTTCTTTTTTGGGCGATGCAAAAAAGAAAGGAAAGGTTCATACAAATACCAATTAATAATATTTAGCAATTTTTATATTTAATTCCCGAAGTCAAAAAAAAGAAAACCTTTGGAGACAGTACATAAATTCCCGTAATAATCCTTATTTTTAACCCCACCTTCTCCGCCTGTGGCGGATACGGTGGGCGAGGCCCAAAACCTGCCTTCGCTAAAGCTTCGGTGGGCGAGGCCCAAAACCTGCCTTCGCTAAAGCTTTGGTGGGCGAGGCCCAAAACATTAAACTTTGAATACGAAACCAGAAACTACAAAGCAAGACGAAGTCCTAGTCAAGGTCGAAGGACTCTCCAAAAAGTTCTGCAAAGACCTCAAGACCAGCCTGTGGTATGGTGTGAAGGACTTGTGGGGTGGTGTGACGGGAAACAAAAACGAACGCCTGCTGCGACCCAAGGAGTTTTGGGCGGTGAAGGACATAAGTTTTGAACTGCGCCGCGGCGAGTGCTTAGGGCTTATTGGCCACAACGGTGCCGGGAAGAGTACGTTGCTCAAAATATTAAACGGACTCATCAACCCCGATACCGGCAAAGTAACCATCAAGGGGCGTGTGGGCGCACTCATTGAGCTGGGAGCGGGCTTCAACCCCATTTTAAGCGGGCGTGAGAATATTTACAACAACGGTGCAATCTTAGGATTTAGCAAAAAAGAAATCGACAGCAAGCTGGAGGAAATTATCGCTTTTGCCGAGCTGGAAGAGTTTATCGATATGCCCGTGCAAAACTACAGCAGCGGGATGAAAGTGCGCCTGGGCTTTGCCGTAGCCGCACAAATGGAGCCCGATGTCTTGATTATTGATGAGGTATTGGCTGTGGGGGATTTGGGCTTCGTGTTGAAGTGCTTTAAGACGATTGATACGATTTTGCCAAAGACTGCTATCGTTTTTGTATCGCATAGTATGCCGATGGTCTCCAGAATTTGTACCTCCATTATTTTAATGGACAAAGGCGAGGCCAAGTTTCAAGGAGCCGATGTAGCCAAGGGAATTGATTTGTATTATACCCGGTTTGTGAATAATGAGAGTAATGTTGTATATACCGATGGGAGTATTGAACTGGAAGAAGTGGAGTTACTGAATCCCTCGGCTGTTGAAAATGGTGTTTCCATGCTTGATTGGGGGGAGGATTTACAGTTTCGGTTTGCTTTCAAGCTGAACAAAACAATTGAATTTCCCGTGTTTACTATTAATGTATTTGACAAAGAACAACGACCTATAGCGGTTTTGGAACAGAATGATGTAAATATACTATTGGGGATTAAAGACGAAAGATTTGCTTTTGATGTTATCCACCCAAAAAACCAGCTCTCCAAAGGTATTTATACCATTAATATGTCAGTTTCTCACCAGGGTTCTGTTGAAACTGTTTTAAGAATGAACAATGTCTTCACTTTTCAGGTAATGCATGCCCGGGAAATCTGGCAACCCTTTTTATTAAACAGCACCTATAAAAAATCAGAAAGATTACTATGAATTTTGGACATGTGGCCCCAGCATTTATGATTATCGGTACCCAGAAAGGAGGCACATCCTCGCTTTATTATTATTTGAAACAACATCCTCGTCTTATTGCGCCAGTCACCAAAGAGTTGCATTATTTTGATACTTTTGATGTCACATCTAAAAGTGAATATTTAAAATTATTTCCCAGGAAATATTTTACGACGCATATTTCTTTTGAAGCAACACCCCGCTATTTATATTTTCCCGGCACTGCAAAAAAGATTCATGAATTTAACCCTGAAATGAAATTCATTGTTATTTTAAGAGATCCGGCTAAAAGGGCTTTTTCAGCCTGGAATATGTATCGCCAAATGAAAGAGGACAAGAAACAGTTGGAAATTTTTAGGGAAAGAAATACAGCACGAACTCAATTATATTCATTATTTTACGAAGGAAAAGATGAATTTCCCAGCTTTAAAGAATGTATCAACAATGAATTGTCACCTGCTTTTGATGAAGAAATAATAGAGCCGTCGTTAATTAAAAGAGGGTACTATAAGGAACAGATAGAAGAATATTTTAAGTATTTTTCAGAGGAAAATATTTTGTTTATTGAATTTGAAAGTTTTAAAAGTGATATTTATGGATCATTAACCGCAATTTCTGAATTTTTAAACATTAAAGGATTTGAAACTATTCAAGTTAATCTTGAACCTAAAAATAAAAGAACCTATACTGAAAAGCTATCAGATCAAATGTATAATGAATTATCAAACCATTACAGACTAAAAAATGCAGGACTTGAAGAGTTAATACATATAAAACTTCCCTGGATGCAGACCAAAGAATAATATATGATTTTCAAAAAAAACAAACCCAAAATATTCTGTATCGGTCAAAACAAAACCGGGACTACCTCTTTGCAAAAGTTTTTTCAAGACCACGGCTTTAAAGTGGGTGACCAGCCCACAGCAGAGTTATTGATGGATGATTATATAGCCAGAAATTGGAAACCCATTTTAAAATACTGTGAAACTGCAGAGGTCTTTCAGGATTTTCCTTTTAGTAATGATTTTCTTTATGTGTTATTAGACTATCATTTTCCAAATGCAAAGTTTATCCTTTCAGAAAGAAACAATGCTGAACAATGGTATATATCTTTAACTAAATTTCATACAAAACTTTTTGGTAAAGATGGTCAAGTGCCAACGAAAGAAGATCTACAAAACAGTAATTATAGGTATACAGGGTTTATTTGGAAAAGTTTTAAAGAAAGATACGGAGATATCGAAGGAGACATCTATAATAAAGAAAACCTAATAAGAACTTATCAAAATAGAAATGAGCAGATAAAATATTATTTTAAAGGAAAACCTAATTTTCTGATTGTTAATTTGTCAAAATCTGATGCTGTTCAAAAAGTGGCTGATTTTGTACAAATCAAGCCACTTTACAAAGAAATGCCCTGGGAAAATAAAACCGAAACGTTATAAAAATGATCACCGTCACCAAAACATTCCTCCCACCCATCGCTGAGTACCAAGCTATTTTACAACGCGCTTGGGACAAACAATGGATGACTAATCGGGGCGAACTCGTATTGGAACTGGAAGATAAGCTTAAAAACTACTTGCAAGTGCCTCACCTAACTTGTACTAATAATGGCACGGTACCTTTACAAATCGCTTTGGAATTGTTTGGTAGGGAAGGTGAAGTCATCACGACGCCTTTTAGCTATGTGGCTACTACTGCAAGTATTGTCTGGCAGCACTGTACCCCCGTGTTTGTGGACATTCACCCCGAATATCTCACTATAGACGAAACTAAAATCGAAGCTGCTATTACCTTAAAAACAACTGCCATACTGGCGACTCATGTGTTTGGAAACCCCTGTGCGGTGGAGAAAATAGACCGTATTGCTAAAAAACACAACCTAAAAGTGGTTTATGACGCGGCTCATTGTTTTGGTGTGACCTATAAAGGGCAATCGCTACTTAATTATGGAGATGTGAGTACGCTAAGTTTTCACGCCACCAAACTTTTCCATACCGGAGAAGGCGGCTGCTGGGTTGCTAATAATAAAGAAATTAGTGACTCAATGTATTATAGCCATAACTTTGGCCATTATAAACCTGAACAATATTTTGGAGTTGGAATAAATGCTAAAATGAGTGAACTTCAAGCTGCAATGGGACTAGCTGTATTACCGTATATAAACTCAATTATTGAAGAAAGAAAGCAAATTTATGAAACATATAATTTACTGATAAATTTTGATGAAATAAATAACATTTCGATTAGAAAAGATACCAAATGGAACTATAGTTATTACCCCATTATTTTAAAATCTGAAGAGGTTTTAAAGCTTCTTATGTCAAAACTATCAGAAAAGCAAATTAGCACAAGGAGGTATTTTTATCCATCATTAAATACTCTTAACTATGTTATATATAAAGAAATGAAGATTTCTGAAGACATATCTAAAAGAATACTTTGCTTACCAATATACAATGGATTGACAGGAAAAGAAATTGAATTGATAGTAAGTGTAATTAACGATTTAAAATATTAAGATGAAAAGATTTGTTTGGGATCAACCAATTTTTATTTTGGGTAACCCAAGGTCAGGAACATCACTTTTAAGACTTGTGCTTCATAGCCATGACAGTATTAGCATACCACCTGAATCTCATTTTTTTCTTTGGCTTGAAGAAAAGTATGGGGTCTGGAATGATGATTACTTTTCAAGTTACATAAAGGATTTATTTAATTCAACAAAGTTTGAAACGTGGAATATTAGTAAATACGAATTAATAAAATTTCTTAAATCAGAAAAAATAGAGAACTATTCTCACTTAACAAGTCTTATTTATTATTTCTATTCAAAAAAGAACAATAAGGAAATAGTTTACTGGGGTGATAAGAATAGTTTATGGAAAGACAAACTCCATAGGATTAATTACTTTTACCCAAATGCTTTTTTTATAAATATAATAAGAGATGGTAGAGACATTGCATGTTCATATAAAAGTTTGGATGAAAAGAAATTGGAGCACAAGTATGCACCAAAATTACCGAATCAAATCGCTGTTATAGCACAGGATTGGAAAACGAATATAAAATCAATTGAGCGTTTTTTAGATACCATTAGTACTGATAACAAAATTACAATTTATTATGAAGATCTAGTTAGGAACTTAGAGATGACCACAAAAAAAATACTGGGAAAATTGAATATGGAATTTGAAAATAGTCAGTTGTTTTATTATAAAAATCAGCCTTCTGAAATTGAACCTTTTGAGTTTTTGATATGGAAAGAAAAATTATTGAACCCACCTGATATTAAAAACATTGGTAAATTCAATAATGAGCTTACAGAAATGGAAATTGAAACATTCAACAAGATTGCAAATACAGAGCTTAAAAAGCATGGTTACTTATGTTAAACTCAAAAAAATATTATAATATTATTGCTAGGGATTATGATTTGCTCTCTAGAGAGAGAATGAATTATTTAAATGTCATTGACAACATAATCATATCAGATAACAAGAATAAAAAAATTAAAAATTATCTAGACATTGGGTCAGGTGATGGAAGAAGAAGTCTTAAAATTATTAATTCGTTAGAACCTTTAAATTCAACATTAGTTGATGATAGTCAAAAAATGTTGGAACAAATCAAATCAAAACCAAATTTGACGGTATTAAACAACTCCTTTTTTGAGATTGAGACAGAGGTGAAGTTTGAACTAATGACTTGCTTATGGAATGTAATTGGTCATATCGATACTAATTCACAAAGAAAGCAGTTTTTCCAAATTGTCGATAAACTTTTGGATAGCAATGGAGTCTTTTATTTAGATGTAAATAATAGATACAACATCTCTCATTACGGGTATTCAAATGTCATGAAAAACTTGGAGATGGATGTTTTATATCCCAGTGAAAGTAATGGCGAATTTTATATTGGAGAGGGCGATAAGAAAACAAAAGTTTATATTCATAATCCTTTTGATTTGGGAAAATACGTCAATGATTTGAACTTAGAAATTGAAAAAACTTGGTTTATAAATTACAAAACCGGTGAAATCAAAGAGACATTTTTTGAAGGACAACTATTGTGTAAAATAATAAAAAAATGAATCAATTAAGGCCACTACTTAGCGTAAGGTTTATGATTTTCAATAATGAAGATTTTATCAGAGAGGCTATAGAGGGTATTTTGATTCAAAAAACAGATTTTCACATTGAGGTTGTTGTTGGAGATGATTTTTCTACTGATAATACTTTAGAAATTGTAAAGTCTTATTCCAATACTGAAAACATAACTTTTAAAATTTTAGAAAGAAAACCTTTTGATTCATATTGGAAAAATAGAAAGGGAAAGGGTAGAATTTATAATTTTATTGACATTCTAAATAATTGTGAGGGTAAATATATTGCTTTATTAGATGGCGACGACTACTGGACAGACCCTTTAAAACTGCAAAAGCAGGTGGATTTTTTGGAGGGAAATCCAGAGGTGGCTATTTCTTTTCATAGGGCAAATCTTTTAAAAAATCAAGAATTTTCTTTACATCCTATTCCCGAACCTTTTGAACAACAACGTTTTCATTATATCGAACTTCTAAGACATTATAACTTTATAAGCACAGCAAGTGTGGTTTTTAGAAAACCGGAAGCATTTAATATTCCCAAGTGGTTTTATGAGCTTCCTTTTGGAGATTTGGGACTTTATAAAGTTATTACCGGAAAAAATAAAATTCAATGTATTAATGAGGTGATGAGTGTTTATAGGCTACACAGTCAAGGTATCTACTCTGGTATCACTAAACTTAATGCCAATAAAAATTATCTGAGATTCTATAAAATTATCTTGCCAATCTTAAATAATGAAGAGCAAAAAGTGGTGAAATATAAAATGAATCTTTTAATCAAATCTATTTCAACTCAAAAATTTACAGGAAACCTACTTATGAAAAAAGCCTATAATTTGTACCTTCGCTTAAAGCATCTTTAATTTGAAGCCAGTTTTATCTATAATCATTCCTTGTTTTAATTCTGAGTCAACGCTGGAAGAAACATTAACTTCGGTAATAAATCAAGTTTTTGAAAGTTGGGAAGCTATCATTATTAATGATGGCTCGCCTGATAATTTAGAAACTATTGCTTTGGAGTGGGT
>JANSXN010000077.1 GCA_024742935.1 Flavobacteriaceae bacterium | reverse complement strand
GTCATTACCTGTTTGGTCAACATCACTATCGTTGTTGTCGCCCCATTGGTCAACATAAGAATCATTGTCGTTTCCGGTTTGATCTACTTCAGAATCGTTATTATCACCATCTTGCCATACAAAAGAATCGTTGTCGTTACCTGTTTGGGTAACATCACTTTCATTGTCATTACTGGCAGGGCCTTGCAGAACAATAGATCCATTTTCATTACCGGTTTGTGTTACATCAGAATCATTGTTGTCACCAAGTTGGTCAACATCAGAATCATTCATAAACCCGGTTTGTGTTACTGTGGAAGCATTTCCACTTCCCACTTGATTCACATCACTGTTATTGAATTGCGCAAAACCTGTTGCTGCAAAAATCAGTGCTGCTGCACTTAACATTATTTTTTTCATAATTATATTTTTGAATTTTGTTTAAAATATTTTAAAGCAAAGCTGCCTTAAACGGCAGCTTTGAATTTAAAAAATCTTATTAGTTACTTTGAGTTACTATTGAACCGTTACCGTTACCAACTTGGTTTACTAAACTGTTGTGAGATAAACCTGTTTGAGAAACTGAACTTGTGTTCATCATACCAGTTTGGTTAACAACACTCATGTTTGTTAAACCGTCTTGTAAAACTGAACTTGTGTTATCGTCACCAGTTTGGTTTACATCAGAGTTGTTTGAATCTCCTAATTGATCAACATCAGAAGAGTTACCATTACCTAGTTGATCTACAGTACTGATGTTAAAATCACCAAGACCTAAAAATCCTTGATTTACAAATGAAGAGTTACCATCACCTATTTGGTTTACCCAGCTATCATTGTCATCACCCCATTGGTCAACAAATGATGAGTTGCTGTTACCATCTTGGTTTACAATACTCATGTTGTTATCGTTAGTAAACCCTTGAATAACGAATGAGTCATTGTTGTCTCCATTTTGATCAACATCAGAGTTGTTGTTTTCACCACCTTGTTGTACAGTTGAAATGTTTGTCATTCCATTTTGATCAACATCTGAAATGTTTGAAGTACCTACTTGTAAAACACTTGAAGCATTACCGTCTCCATTTTGGAATACATCAGAATCGTTTGTAGTACCATCTTGTACAACTACACTTGAGTGGTTGTCACCATTGTACCCTTGTAAAACAAAAGAATCGTTTGAAGTTCCATCTTGATCAACGATGTTGTCGTTGTTGTCACCCCACTGATCTACATAAGATACGTTAGTGGTTCCATTCTGGTCTACATCACTAGTGTTGTCATCACCATCCTGCCAAACGAAAGAATCGTTTGATGTACCGCTTTGTGATACTGCACTGGTGTTGTCATTTCTGTTTCCAATTAGAAACCCTTGAGACTGCCATACAGTTGACTCGTTAGTTGTTCCTACTTGGTCAACTGATGAATCATTACCATCACCCACTTGCTCTACATAAGAGTCATTGGATAATCCTGTTTGAGATACAGCAGAGCCATTTCCATTGCCTATTTGCTGTACTTCACTGTTGTTGAATTGCGCAAAACCTGTTGCCGCAAAAATTAGTGCTGCTGCACTTAAAACTACTTTTTTCATAATAAAAAAATTTAAAATTGGTTAATAAATATATTTCTGGTTAATAAATAAAATTCAAATTAAAAAAAGCCATAAGTATTGCTTATGGCTTTAATGTTTATGTACAAATAAAATCTACAGACCCATTATTATTTGAATTGGTCTGATTCAACAGCTGCCACTGTGAATTTAATTGATTATTTGTATTATCTAACTTCATTGTTTTTCTTAATTCTAACTAATTATCGCTAATCCTTAGAAGCAGGTCTAAACTTATCTTGTTGGAGATTATTAAATCAACAACTCATTATATTTAAATTTGGGGATAAATAGTAATTACCTGGGGTGGGCAATTAAAACAAAACTGGGGAAGTGATTTTGTTCTTACAGTGTAAACTTACATAAAGATGTTCCTTTAAAAAAGCATAAAAAGTTCTTTTCGTTGTTTTGTTATAAAAATTCGATAAAGTGTAAGAAATTAGGTGTTTTTATTATTTGCCACTAAAAACCAGATACGTACATACACTTAGAAATATCAATGGTTGTGTTATTTAATTGTAAAATTAACGATTCTTACTGTTTTGTAAGAATAGAAAAACCCATCACTTAGTAAGGATGGGTTTATATATTAGAAATAAACTAATTATTTAGTAAACAACAACTCCCTGTACTTTGTCAAAGGCCAGAGCTCGTCATCAACAAGAAGTTCCAGTTTATCACAATGATATCTTATCTCGTCAAAAAGTGGTTTTACCTTATCGCAATAGGCTTTTGCTGCTTTCTCAAAGTCATCAAGGTTATTGGCTTTTTTGCGCTCCTCGGTCATTTGAGTAACTCCCTGATTGATTTTTTCTATATGATCACTAATGGCTTCAATAATTTCCAATTGTTGCTCGGCCATTTTTGTAAAACCTCCTCCGTATATTTCTTTTAATCCTTTTACATTATTTACAACGACACTTTGATATTTAATCGCCGTGGGTATTACATGATTTCTGGCTATATCACCAAGGACACGTCCTTCGATTTGGATGCGCTTTGTGTATTCTTCAACTTCAATTTCATAACGGGCTTTGGATTCAACCTCAGTCATAATACCCATTTCTTTAAAAAGGCTAATATTTTTCATTGAAACTTTTGCCTTTAGTGCTTCCGGAGTGGTTTTGTGGTTGCTCAATTTACGTTTTTTAGCTTCCTTTTCCCAGGCTTCACTGTAACCGTCACCTTCAAACAAAATGCGCTTTGACTCCTTAATATACTCTCTGAGCACATTAAAAATAGCATCATCTTTCTTCATTTTCTTCTCTTTGATCAATGCATCAACGGCTACTTTAAATTCTTTAAGTTGTTTTGCAACAATGGTGTTTAAAACCGTCATGGGGTTGGCGCAGTTTGCTTTGGAGCCCACAGCTCTGAATTCCCATTTATTTCCGGTAAAGGCAAAAGGGGAAGTTCGGTTTCTGTCTGTGTTGTCTAGAAGAATTTCTGGGATTTTACCAACGATGTTTAATTTTAAATCGGTTTTTTCTTGAGGCGAAAGCTTTCCTTTGGTTACATTTTCTAAATTATCTAAAACTTTCGTCAACTGCTCTCCTATAAACACAGAGATTATTGCCGGTGGTGCTTCATTGGCTCCTAATCGGTGGTCGTTACTGGCACTTGCAATACTCGCTCTTATTAATTCTTCATTGTCGTTCATCGCCTTGATGGTATTGATAAAGAATGTCAAAAACTGAAGGTTGCTCATGGGTGTACTACCGGGGCCCAATAGATTCACGCCGGTATTGGTTGCCAGCGACCAGTTATTGTGCTTTCCGGAACCATTTACTCCTTTAAAGGGCTTTTCGTGAAACAACACGACAAAATTGTGACGTTCTGCCACTTTCGCCATTACATCCATCAATAAAGAGTTGTGGTCAACTGCCAGGTTTGATTCTTCAAAAATGGGCGCTAACTCAAACTGGTTTGGAGCTACTTCATTGTGTCTGGTTTTCACCGGAATACCCAATAGCATACATTCTCTTTCCAAATCGCGCATATAATTTAATACACGCGTTGGAATCGATCCAAAATAGTGATCTTCCAATTGTTGCCCTTTCGCAGATGTGTGCCCTAATAAGGTCCTTCCGGTCATCATTAAATCGGGTCTTGAGGTCGCTAAAGCGGAATCAATTAAAAAGTATTCCTGCTCCCAGCCTAAAGTTGCCTGAACTTTGGTTACGTTTTTATCAAAATATTTTGCAACTGCAGTAGCTGCCTCATCAACTGCTGAAAGTGCTTTTAAAAGGGGTGTTTTATAATCCAAAGCCTCTCCGGTATATGAAACAAACACAGTGGGAATACAGAGTGTGGTGCCAATTATGAAAGCCGGCGAAGTGGGATCCCATGCAGTATAACCTCTTGCTTCAAATGTATTTCTTATTCCTCCACTTGGAAAACTTGATGCATCTGGCTCTTGTTGAACTAATTGTCCTCCACCAAACTTTTCAATTGCCGAACCATTTGAAGTGGTTTCAAAAAAGGCATCATGCTTCTCAGCTGTCGCACCTGTCAACGGCTGAAACCAGTGCGTATAGTGGGTTACTCCTTTTGAGATAGCCCACTCTTTCATTCCTGTAGAAATGTGGTCTGCAAGTTCGCGTGGTATTTTTGTACCATACTCGTGTGCATTCCTTACTGCGTTGAATGCCTCTTTAGTAAGGTATTGACGCATGGCATTTTCATTAAAAACGTTTTGACCAAATAGATTGGAACGTCTCTCTTTTTCTTCAATAAATATAGGTTTTCTGTTTAGGGTTTCTGTGATGGCTCGAAAGCGAAGCGTTGACATAAAAATAGGATTTTAAGTTTGACAGGGCAAAACTACACTATTTTTATATTTTTAAAACTATACCCCCTATTTTTTAGGGGTAAGTTATCAACATTTGTTTATTTTAAACAACAACCCCCTGTTTTTTTGACTTAAAATTTAAATTAGTTATAAAATGCAAGGAAAGTAAATGCAAGGTAAGCTATAAAGATAAAAAGTCCTTTTGGTCTGTTAAAAATTAATTTTTTTGGAATAAACGCCAACGGAATCAAAACAATTGCAAATCCCAGCATCCAAAAAATATCGTTGGTTAACACTTCACTACTTTGAACTGTTATGGGGTGAATAATTGCTGTAATACCAAGCACAGATCCAATATTAAAGACATTTGAACCAATTAGGTTTCCAAAAGAAATAGCCTTCTCCTTTTTGAGGGCTGCAATCACTGAAGCTGCCAGTTCAGGGACACTTGTTCCAATGGCAATCATAGTAACTGCAATGACCCGTTCACTCACTCCCATTGCGGTTGCCAATTCTACAGCTCCTTTTACTAATAGTTCAGAGCCCCCCCAGAGTGCCGCTCCACCAATTAATAACCAAAGAATTATTTTAATATATGATATTCCTTTTAAGGTATCTCCAGCTGCAATTTCATCAACTTCAATTTTGGATTTTCTTCTGGATTGTGCAATTAAAAAATACAGGTAAAATATCATAGCTATGATAAAACCAACGCCTTCAAAAAAGCTAAGTACGTTGTCATTTAAAAGAAAAAGATAAAGCACAACCGAAAAAAGCATCATTACCGGCCAATTGTACTTGTAAAAATCTTTATCTATCACAATAGGAGAAATGATGGCTGTTATGCCCAAAACCAATCCTATATTTGCAATATTTGATCCTATTACATTCCCTAAAGAAATGTCTGAAAATCCTTTTAGAGCAGCTTGTAAACTCACGATTAATTCTGGCATGGAGGTAGCAAAGGAAACAACTGTTAAGCCAATGACCATTTTAGACAATTTTACCTTGAAGGAAAGGCCCACAGCAGAGCGAACTAAATACTCACCTCCTACAACTAATAAGGTCAAACCAATTATGATGTAAACAATACTCATTTAATTATTTTTTTGCGAAGATACATAAACCTTAAACACATAAAAAAAGCCCTGAAATATTCAGGGCTTTTTTTTATTTACAATTGTGAATTGCATTAACCGTTCATAGAAATTAAAAACTCTTCGTTGTTTCTGGTTTGTTTGATTCTTTCGTTAATAAACTCCATTGCTTCAACAGGATTCATATCTGCCAGGTATTTTCTCATCACCCACATACGTTGTAAGGTTTTTTCATCGAGTAATAAATCATCACGTCGAGTGCTTGATGCATTCAAATCAACGGCAGGGAATATTCTGCGATTTGAAATTTTTCTATCCAGTTGCAGCTCCATATTTCCGGTACCTTTAAATTCTTCAAAGATAACCTCATCCATTTTAGACCCGGTATCAGTCAAAGCAGTTGCGATGATACTCAATGATCCTCCGTTTTCAATATTTCGCGCAGCTCCAAAAAAGCGCTTTGGCTTATGTAATGCATTGGCATCTACACCTCCACTAAGTATTTTTCCTGAAGCAGGCTGAACTGTGTTGTAAGCTCTTGCCAAACGAGTGATTGAATCCAAAAGAATCACCACATCGTGACCACACTCCACCAGACGTTTTGCTTTTTCCAAAACAATATTAGCGACGCGCACATGCTCGTTGGCTTCTTTATCAAAAGTGGAAGCCACCACTTCACCGTTTACATTACGCTGCATATCGGTCACTTCTTCGGGTCGTTCATCAATTAATAAAATCATTTGATACACTTCCGGATGGTTAGCGGCTATGGCATTGGCTATTTCCTTTAACAAAACGGTTTTACCTGTTTTTGGTTGAGAAACAATCATACCCCTTTGTCCTTTTCCAATGGGCGAAAACAAATCCATAATTCTTGTGGAAACGGTGCTTTGCTTTTCAGCTAATTTGAATTTTTCCTGTGGAAATAGTGGTAATAAATGTTCAAAAGCAATACGGTCTCTCACCACATTTGGGTTCAAGCCGTTTATTCTAATCACCTTAATTAAAGGAAAGTATTTTTCACCCTCTTTGGGCGGTCTCACTTCTCCAAGAACGGTATCTCCCGTTTTTAAACCAAAAAGGCGTATTTGTGATTGCGAAACATAAATATCATCAGGAGATGAAAGGTAATTGTAGTCGCTTGAGCGCAAAAATCCATATCCATCTTGCATGATATCTAATACACCTTCACTTTGGATGATGCTGTCAAACTCATAATCTGGCTCACGGTAGCGGTTGCGCTTGTCTTTATTACCCTGGTCTTTGTTACTTTGGTTCCCGTTTTGAGTATTGCTGTGTCTGTTACCTGAATTTTGTGAATCATTCTGATTTTGATTCTGTTTGGGCTTGTTGTCGTTTCTGTTGTCTGAAGTGTCCTTTTTCGCTTCAGGTCTGTCTGCTACATTACCGTCTTTTCCTTTATTAGGGTTTGGACGGTTTTGTTTAGCCTCTTGATGACGAAGGTTTTTCTGATTGCTATGCTCCCTGCGTTCCTGATTTTTTTGAGGAGTATCCTGCTTAGGTGCTTCTTGCTTGGGAGCCTCTTTAGAATCATCCTTATCCTTGGAAGAAACGCTTGACTGTTTTTTTTGAGGATGTGTTTTTTTATTTTGAGACCTGTTGTCACGAGCGTCTTTTTGTCCCCTCGAATCTTTTTGATCTCTCGGGTTCCTTTGTTCCTGCTTTTTTGGAGCTTCTTTTGATTCTCCTTTTGATTCTTTTACAAGAGGTTCAACTGCTTTTGGATTGGCAGCCTGGTAATCAAGAATTTGATAGACCAACTCTAATTTTTTTAAAGTGCGGTATTTGGGCACACCTAAAGTTTTAGCAATTTCCTGAAGTTCAGGTAGCTTCTGCTCTTTTAAATCTGAAATTTCAAACATGTATAATATTGAATTATGTTGTTGTAATCGTTTTACAAATAAGTTTTAAGAAGATGGTAATTTTTTTGATTTTATCCGGAAGATAAACAACCGCAGTTGAGTGGGTTGTGAATTACTGATGCAATAATACAACAATATTTTAATTTTTGATAGGAATTTTTTTAAAAAGAAACATTATTTTTGCATCACAAATTAGTATACAAAAGATGATTCAACGCATTCAAACCCTATTTATGATTCTTGTTGCCCTTATTATGGGCGGACTCTTTATATGGTTTCCCGAAGTGAAAAATGAAACCGGTGAGCTTTTATATACCCGTGAAGAGCCCTTGTTTTTTGCATTAATTTTTATTTCGATTGCGCTGGCGATTATTGCTATATTATCATTTAAGAAAAGAAAAAATCAGTTTGTTTTTAATCGATTAAACATACTGACAAACTTTATTTTACTAGGAGTTTTCGTTTATCGGTCGCTAACGGTACCCGGAGAAACTTTGGTTTCAGAGAAGGGTATTGGGATGTTTCTTCCTATTCTTTCTATCGTTTTTTTAGTGATGGCCAATCGTGCCATTCAAAAGGATGAAAATCTCGTAAAATCTGTTGACAGATTACGCTAAACCTTAAATCTTAGTAGTATTAGTGTGAAAACCCCAGAGAATGCCAACTTTGGGGTTTTTTTATTATCTCCCAAACTCAACTATTTCAAGATTCTTAATCTGCCCGGCATCCAAGACAAAACGCAACATGGTGCGAACCTTATGAAAACCATGTTTACCTGCCGCACCCGGATTCATAAACAACAACCGGTTCTTTTTATCGTGCATGACTTTTAAAATATGCGAGTGCCCGCATATAAACAGTTTGGGTGGGTTTTGATTCATTTCCTCCCTGATATCTATATTATACCTGCCCGGCGAGCCCCCAATATGGGTCATCCATACATCCACCCCTTCACAATCAAACCGTTGATGTAAGGGAAATTCACCTCTTATTTTAGCATCATCAATATTGCCATAAACTGCTCTTAGTGGTTTTATTTCTTGAATAGCGTCAGTCACCTCAAGACTTCCAATATCTCCTGCATGCCAAATTTCGTCTGCCTGGATTGCATATTTAAGAATGATATCATCAATATGGCTGTGTGTATCTGAAAGTAAAAGTATCTTTTTCACGTTAATTTAAGAAAGCGATTTAGGTAAACCAAAATTTGGTTTGTGTATCTTTGCTAGGTTTACAAAAATAGTAGAATCTTTGCGATATTTTATCGAAATAGCATTTAAGGGTAAAAACTACCACGGCTGGCAAATCCAACCCGATGCAGTTTCTATCCAAGAAACACTAGAGGGAGCTCTTAGCACTTTGTTACGGGAAAAAATTGATATTGTGGGCGCAGGACGTACTGATGCTGGCGTGCACGCTAAACAAATTTTTGCTCATTTTGATTTCCCAGAAGTAATTGAACTCAAAGAACTGTGCTACAAGCTTAATTCTTTTTTACCTAAAGATATAGCAATCAATAATATAGCTCATGTAAAAGATGACGCTCATGCTCGCTTTGATGCCACTAGTCGAACGTATGAATACCAAATTTGTTTGGAAAAAAATCCATTTACAATAGATTTTTCCTATCATTTAAATCAAATGCCTGATTTAAAAAAAATGAACGAAGCCGCAAAAATCTTATTGAACTATAACGATTTTCAATGTTTTTCAAAATCAAAAACCGATGTAAAAACCTATCATTGTATTATTACCTTTGCCGAGTGGACATTGACAGACAATAAGCTTCTTTTTACAATCACAGCTGATCGTTTTTTGCGAAATATGGTGCGTGCTATTGTGGGCACTTTGCTTGAAATTGGGCTGGGAAAACTGGAAGTCAATGACTTACACGACATCATCAAAAGCAAAAACCGAAGTGAAGCAGGCACATCAGTTCCTGCAGAAGGCTTGTATTTAATCCGGGTTACTTACCCAAAAGAATTATTTATTTAACTATGGCAGCATCAGGCAGGGCATTTGATTTTAAACTTTTTAAGCGATTGCTTCAGTTTACAAAACCTTACAAACTCACGTTTTGGTTTGTGGGAATCTCTGCTATTTTGGTTTCAGGGTTCTCTGTATTACAGCCCATTTTACTGGAAAAAGTAATTGATGATTCCATAATCCCAAAAGATTATGAAAATCTCATTTTTTTCATTTCGTTAATGGGTGCCTTTTTACTTGCGGAAGTATTTTTTCAATTTTCGTTTATATACTATTCAAACTGGCTTGGTTTGAGTGTAGTGCGAGACATTCGAGTTAAGTTATTTGATAAAATACTGCAGTTTAAAATGAAGTATTTTGACAAAAGTTCTGTGGGTCGTTTGACAACACGAGCCGTCAATGATATTGAGACAATTTCCAGTATTTTTAGTCAAGGGCTGTTTACTATTGCAAGTGATCTATTGAAAATGCTAGCCATACTGGGCTTTATGTTTTATCGAAGCTGGGAATTAACGCTCATCGTATTAGCCGTTTTCCCACTCATTATCTATGCAACCCGTCTATTTCAAAGAGCTATGAAAGCTGCTTTTGAAGAAGTGCGTGCTCAGGTAGCCAACTTAAATACCTTTGTTCAAGAGCGTATCACAGGGATGAAAATCGTGCAGCTTTTTACTCGCGAAGAAACCGAAGATAAAAACTTCACGGAAATTAACAGAAAACACAAAGTTGCCTGGATTAAAACTGTATGGTATAACTCTATATTTTTTGCTGTTACTGAAATGACAGCATCTATAACAATTGGGTTGATTATGTGGTATGGTGGTCTTCAAGTACTTGGTGGCGGAGCCATCACATTGGGACTTATTGTTGCTTTTATCCGTTTGTCACAAATGCTTTTCAGACCGCTCAATCAGATTGCAGATAAGTTCAATACCCTGCAAATGGGAATGGTGGCGGCCAATAGGGTGTTTGAAATTCTGGATACAAATGCATCAATTGAAGACACAGGTAGTGAAGCTTTTGAAAACATCAAAGGACATATTATTTTTGATAAAGTATATTTCAGCTATGATGATGCCGAAATGGTTATTAAAGGTATTTCATTTGAAGTACAGCCTAACCAAACCGTCGCCATAGTAGGAGCCACCGGTGCCGGAAAATCGACCATTATCAATCTCCTTTCCCGTTTTTACGAAATCAAAGCCGGAACTATTACAGTCGATGGCAAAAACATCAAAGATGTTCCTATAAACAATTTGAGAAAAAGTATTGGTGTGGTCTTGCAGGATGTTTTTCTTTTTGCAGACACTATAATGAATAATATCACACTCAACAACCCACAAGTAACTGAAGAAGAAGTTATACAGGCTGCAAAAGATATTGGAGTTCATTCTTTTATAATGTCCTTACCGGATGGTTATCATTACAACGTCAAGGAACGAGGCAGTATGCTATCATCAGGTCAAAGGCAACTCATTTCGTTTTTAAGAGCTTATGTAAGCAATCCGAGCATTCTTGTGCTTGATGAAGCGACCTCATCTGTTGATTCACACGCTGAACAATTAATCCAAAATGCCACGGCAAAACTTACCCAGGGTCGTACATCCATAGTAATTGCACATCGTCTAGCAACTATTAAAAAAGCAGATGTCATTATTGTAATGGATGCCGGTCATATAGTAGAAATGGGCAATCACACAACCCTTCTCAAAATTGAAAATGGTCACTATCGTAAGCTTTATGAGGTGCAATTTGAAAAAGAGGAAATTCTTTAGTGACCTAAAAGAATTTACGGTTTCATAACTTTAAAACAGATAAATTTTATTAAATTTAGTGTTAATTAACTTTAAAATTAAAACAGAATGATTAAAGCAAAATACCAAAACGTTCTTGACCTTGGAGAAAAACTTCAAATTCAAAATGGAGACGTGAGAGAAGAAAACGGTGTTCTAAAAATTCATGGAACAGCAAAAACTCCCTATGAAAAAGACCTACTTTGGAATGAAATAAAAAAAGTGGGTGGAGAAAACCCAACAGATCTAATGGCAGATATTAAAGTAGCAGATGACTCTGTTTATGCAGTTCATGAAGTTAAAAGTGGTGAATCCTTATCTAAAATCGCCCAGCAATATTATGGTAGTGCAGGAAAATACAACGCTATTTTTCAATCGTATAAAGATAAGCTTAAATTTCCCGATTTGATTCATCCCTGACAGGTTTTAAAGATACCTAACCTGTTAGGGTTATCTCATGTAGTAAGAGTCGCCATTTTTGCGACTCT
>JANSXN010000055.1 GCA_024742935.1 Flavobacteriaceae bacterium | reverse complement strand
CTTGTAGGTTCAAGGTTATTGAAGCCATCATTTCTAACATCAAAAATTCTTGATATTCCAAAATTTGTATTTCCGGCTGCACCGGTTGGGACTCCCACAGGCGAAGCCCAGTAATTGTAGTCAAAGGCGTTTGCAAAACCACGTTGCCATACAGAAATGGAGCCGGTTCCACTGTTTTGAGAGACTGCTTTATCTCCTTGAAGTAATTGTGCATCACCACGTAAATAGATACTTGCTTGTGTATCAACAGTAGTATTTGCAACAAGATTGATGTCGTTTTCAACATACAAAACCACATCATTTGCATAAATGTAGCTATCTGTTGTAGTTGTTGTGTTTGGACTTACATGAAGTTGAGCAGCCAGATTACCTGCAAAGAGCAATAGGGATGCTGATAGTAGTAGGTGTTTCATAATTATTCGGTTTATTATACAGTAGTTTGGGGTTCACTGTTGTTTAATCAATCAAAAATACAATATAATTTTAAAAATTATCAATATTTTCTAAATATTTTCGATTATCTGCTTGATTCTTAGGTGGGTGTTTGAGTGATTTTAGAGGTTATTTTTGACTACTTTCCGGTTTTAATTTGGGTGTATTTTTATAAAATGGTTACTTTTACCAAAATTAATTTTTCAAGTGAAACTAAAAGTAGGAGATCGAGTAAGTGCTATTGACGAACTTATGGAAGGCCTTGTTATTGCTGTGACTAGCCAAATCGTTCGCGTAAAAACACGCGATGGATTTACATTGGAATTCAACAAAAATGAATTGATAAAAATGGATGAAGATTCTTCTTTTAATTTTAAAACTTCTGTTCCCTCAGAAACTATTTTGAAAGAAAAAGAGTCTGTAAAACGAAAAAATACACCTGTTCCCTCAAAAAAAGAACGTAACGCCCCGGCAATGGAAGTTGATTTGCACATCAACCAACTTATCAAGTCAACTAGAGGGATGGACAATTATGATATGCTCAACCTTCAAATGGACACTGCTAAACGGCAATTGGAATTTGCCATCAAAAACAGAATTCAACGGGTGGTGTTTATTCACGGAGTGGGAGAGGGCGTGTTGCGCACCGAACTGGAATTTCTGCTAAACCGCTACGACAATCTTAAGTTTTATGATGCTGATTATCAAAAGTATGGTCGCGGTGCTACCGAAGTGTATATTTTTCAAAACCCAAAATAATTTACTGCGCAGTTGTATTCAATGAGCCCAACTCAAGTGTTTCCTGGGTGATGCTTTCATTTTCGCTTTCAAGCCTTAGGTTGTTTAATACAATGGTTGTGGTATAAACAAAGGAGGTGTCTTGTTCAAGCCCAATGCCTGTTATTAAAGTATCAGTGATGCGAGTAAAAACAGTTGCAATACCTTCAGAACTTTTGTAATCTAAAACTATTTTTGGTTCGGTTGGCGGAATGGAACTGCAAAAATAACTGGCGGGAATTTCATCTTTAAATGTCCTGTAATTTACCACATTTGTTGAAGCGTCTATGTTGTATGTGAGCGTATTTTCTTGGGTCAAAATAGAATCTTGAGTACTGAGCTGAAGTGAAAGCGTTTCCAGATTGGTGTTATTGACTTTAAAAAACACATAATCACCCACATCCCCACACACATTGAGTTCAATCGATTCAAAATCAAAGGTTGTCACTATCACATCGCCGTCATTGCAGGCGCCAAAGCTAAAGATAATTAAGAACGATAAAAAAAAGTTTCTCATAACAGGAATGTATTGTACAAAAGTAATAGTTTTGCAAAACTTAAAACGGAACTTACTCCAATTAATTTCAAATAAACTATTTTTGAAGTATGAACAGCGTTTATTTTGACAGTGCCGCAACCAGCCAAATGCGTAAAGAAGTCATTGACAGGGTTTATGAAGTAATGAAAAATACTTTTGGAAATCCCTCATCTACACACGCTTATGGCAGGTCATCTAAATCTATTATTGAGAATACCAGAAAGACAATTTCAAAACAATTGGGTTGTAACGCTGCCGAAATTATTTTTACCTCGGGCTGTACAGAGGCCGATAATTTAATTCTAAATAGCTGCGTTAGAGATTTGGGAGTACAACGCATCATCTCCTCAAAAATTGAACATCACGCGGTGCTTCATACCATAGACGAACTTCAAAAAAACTATGGAATTGAGCCTGTTTTTTTGAATTTAAACTCCTGTGGTGAAATTGATTATGCGCAACTTGAGAGTTTGCTCAAAGACAATTCTAAAAAAACTCTGGTGAGTTTGATGCATATAAATAATGAAATAGGTACTATGCTCGATATTGAGCGTGTAGCAAAATTAACACAAGCAAATGGGGCATTATTTCATTCAGATACGGTACAATCTGTAGGTCATTTTGATTTGGATTTGTCCAAAGTGGGAGTGGATTTTATTGTTGCAGCTGCACATAAATTTCACGGACCCAAAGGTGTCGGTTTTGCTTTTATCAGGAAAAATTCAGGTTTGCAGTCGTTAATCTTTGGGGGTCAGCAGGAACGCGGTTTGAGGGCTGGTACAGAAGCTGTTCACAATATCGCCGGTCTGGAAACTGCTTTTGAATTGGCATATCAACATCTTGAGAAGGAAAAAAAATACATACTTGACTTAAAGAATTATTTTATCGATGCGTTAAAGAAGCATATTCCGGGTGTTAAATTCAACGGCGCTTGTACAGATGCTTCGAAAAGTACCTACACACTTCTCAATGTGTGTTTGCCCATTTCGCCTGAAAAGGCACTGATGTTGCTCTTTCAGCTTGATTTAAAAGGAATTGCCTGTTCCAAAGGCAGTGCCTGTCAAAGTGGAAGCGAAAAAGGTTCACACGTTTTAAGCGAAATTTTAAACGAAGAAGACCTTAAAAAACCCTCCATTCGTTTTTCATTCTCCTCCTTTAATACCAAAGAAGAAATTGACTATGTAGTGGAAGTGCTCAAGGAGTTTATTTCGAAATAAAATACTTTACGGAAGTTGATTGCTTGAGGTTAAACAATGTTTGAAATTTGGTGCTTTTAATTTTGGAATTTCAAACCTAAAACCTCATTGTAGTTCTTACATTAAACACTCTGGGGGTAAGGAAATTAGGGATGGCATACTGCACTTTGGTATCTACATCTCTTACAAAAGTGTTTGTAATGGAGTTTTGCACATCAAAAATATTATAGATTTCAAAACCAAAACTAAATTCCTTAAACGGTTTTAACCATCCTGAATCTCTCAATTTATCTTCATTAACAAGTACATAGGAAAACCCAACATCGGCTCTTTTGTAGTCGGGCAGGCGGGTTTGAAAGTCATAAGGGTCAGCATAACTGGGCGATCCACCTGGAAGTCCTGTATTGTAAACCAGATTCAGGTACATTTTTAAATCCGGTATTTTAGGCGCATAATCCTGAAATAGTATTCCAAATTTCAAACGCTGGTCTGTGGGTCTGAAAATATAGCCACGGTCATTGATGTTTTCTTCCGTTTTCAAGTATCCAAAACTCAACCAGCTTTCGGTTCCGGGAACAAACTCACCCGTGAGACGCAAATCAAGACCATATGCATAAGCAATTGCATTATTTTCTGCCCGATATCTTATTCTAACGTTTTCAAGTGTGTAGGGGTTTACATCCGTAAGTGATTTGTAATACACTTCAGAATTAAGAATAAACGCACGATCCCACATTTTAAAACTATAATCATTTCCCAAAACGATATGAACCGATTGCTGTGCCTTTACATTGGGTCTCACCGTTCCGGTAGAATCACGCAGTTCTCTGTAAAAAGGAGGTTGGTGATAAAACCCTCCGGAAAGTCTGAAAAGCATATCTGCCTCCCACTTGGGCTTTAAAGCAACCTGTGCACGCGGACTAAAAACAGTTTGAGTGACAGATTCAATTCCCTCACCACTCACAGTCCAATTGTGAGCTCTCACACCGGCATTGAGCCAAACTTCATTTTCACCAAGATTTGTTCTCTTGCTCCACTGAACAAAACCGGAAATACGGTTTATTTGCACATCATTAAAAGCGTCAATATCATTAAATGGAACCAATGGTGAATTAAAAGGATTGTAAGGCTGGTCATTGATAAATTCAATTCCAGGAGGACGAATTGAAAACCCTGCAGAATCAATAATTTCATACTCCTGAACACGGTCTCTAATGTCTTCACGTGTATACTTTAAACCATAGCTAATTTGATGATCGCTGATTGAATAATCACCTTTGTGCTCCAGATTAAAAATAAGCGCGTCTAGGTCGTTTCTTGCGTGAGTGAGTTGAGAACCAATTGCACGACTGAATTCAACATCACCCAATCCACTGGAGCCTATATCTGTATTGACTTCGCCAATGCGGTATTGTGCTAAAATGTCAAAGTGTTCTTGTTCTTGTGTGTGGTAGGCAGAGCCTATAAATTTCAATGTCAGATTTTCATTGGCTGCATACGTGGCCTTGAAAGCACCAAAATAAGTTTCATAGGTGTCTTTTTCCTGTCCTTCATAAAAAATTAATAGGGCTTTTGGGTCAGCAATTGTACCAAAATTGGTCTGTCTGGTGAGGGGTTCATAGCTGTAATCATTGATGGAGATATTTCCTAAAAATCCCAATTCCAGCTTGTTGTTGACCTTGTATGTGATATAGGTTTGGGCATCAGCAAAAACGGGAGTAAAGTTTGTTTCTGTTTCCTGTGCATTAACAAGCAGGCTGTTGTTTCTGTAACGTAAACCTCCAATGGCTGTTAAACGCCCATTCTTTGAAATTCCTCCTGCTGAAACACTTGCGCCCAGTAAACTCAAATCTACTGAAGCATCAAAAGCCACCGGTCTTCTGTATGTAATATCTAAAACCGAAGAAAGTTTATCACCATATTTTGCCTGAAAACCACCTGCTGAAAAATCAACATTGGAGGTGAGGTCACTGTTTACAAAACTCAGACCTTCCTGTTGACCACTTCTGATTAAGAAAGGTCGATAGACTTCAATTTCGTTAACATACACTAAGTTTTCGTCATAATTACCACCGCGAACAGCATATTGAGTACTTAATTCATTGTTGCTACTTACTCCCGGAAGTGATTTTAATAAATTCTCCACTCCGGATTGAGCACCCGGTATTCTTCTGATGGTTTCGGGAGTTAGGTTGATGATTCCTTGTACTTGTTTGTTTTGTCTGCTGGAAATGATAACTTCATCGATGCCTTCAATATCAAGTTCCATTACGGGATTGAATTCAAAATCTTCATTGGCTTCAAAATTTATTTCCAATGAAAAGTTTTTAAAGCTTATATGTGAAAAATTGATGGTCAACTCTTGATTTTCAGGAACTTCCAGTAAGTAAAAACCGCTAAAATCTGTAAGCGTTCCAGATGCGTTAAAAGTAACATTAACTCCCGGTATTGGTTGGTTTTCATTATCAAGGATGACACCTTTGATGGTTGCTGTTTGAGAAAAAATAGTGTTGCCAATTAAAAAGACAAGTAAAATCTGTAGAAATTTATTTGTTTTCAAGTGTTTGAATTTATTTTCTGTGAAAAGTTGCTTCAAATTTAGAACTATTTCCCACATTATCGGTAACAATGAGTTTTAAATTGTTTTCGGTTTCTGAATTTTTATGATCACTAAAATCATAGGTAAGCATTTTGGTTTTGTATTCATATTCCATCAAGATCCACTTTCCGTTAAGGGTAGCGCGGTAATTTTTGATACCGCTTTGTGCATCGTCAATTTTAATTTGAAGTGTTTGATGGTTGCTAATCCATTGCTTATCAGAAAAATTGGCTGCAGTGATCATTGGTGGTATGGTGTCAATTGCAAGACCATATGTGCCAAATTCTCTTACTTTTGTTGACAAAATATTGCCAGAGCGTTCAGTGCTACTGTAATAGGGTTCCCCCCTGAAGTTTAGCTTTCCAATAAAAACTTTATTCATATCTGAGGCTTCATAATTTGAAACATCCACAGAAATTGTAACGTTTGTATGCAATGGAATGTTGTCTTGATGAAAATTTAGTATATTCCCATCAGAGGTTATTTGTAGTAAGGCATCTTCATAAAGACTGTTGGGAGGGATATAAATCGTAAATTTTCCCTCAACGATAGTAGCACCTTCACGCGCGACGACTAAATGATTGTGTTCTTCAGTGACTTTTTCAGTTTTGATGGGTAGTTTTGCTCCATCAATGGGTATTGTAATGCGCACGTTATTTCCATTAAAGTCTGACACAAAAATAGTGTAGGAAGAGCTTAGGCTATCAGGTACTGAAATGAAACCGTTGCTCTTTGAAGATTTTAATATACTCAAGGGATTGTTTCTTTCGATAAAGAGCTTTTGAATTCGTGATTTACGTTGTTTAAAATACCCATAGTCAGTATATCTATTGATGTATCTGGTTTCATCAAATGAAATGCGGTCAAATACAATATCAATACTTCTTTCGCCATTGTGATGTGTTTGGATTCTAAAAACACCATTGCGGTTGTTTGCTGCATTTTGTTGATCAACAGTTGAAATGCCAAAACCCAAAGTTCCAAAAGCAGTAATTTTTTCTGCGATATAATTTCCATCTGTTTGAGGAATTAGCCTGAGTTGCTGAGGGTTTTGATTTTGATTTGCGTGTGAGTCATTTCCTTGGGGATAAACAAAGACGCTGTTTATCAAGGGTTTTCTGGTGTCCTCGACTTGAATACCAAAGAGTTTGGGGTTCATGGGTCTTGATGAGTTATCTCTTATTTCAAAATGGAGGTGAGGTCCGCCGCTACTTCCTGAGTTACCGGAGTAGCCAATCAAGTCACCCTTTTTTACCGGTAATTGTTCAGCTTTGGGATATACTTGGATTTCATAAGACTCTTTTTCATATTGTGTTTTTTTGACATACTCTTGAATGGCGCCACTGTATTTTTGGAGGTGTGCATATACAGTGGAGTATCCATTGGGATGTTGAATATACAAAGCTTTTCCATAGCCAAAATGAGCTACTCTAATTCGGTTTACAAAACCATCTGCAGCAGCATAAATGGGGATTCCTTCTCTTTGCTGTGTGCGTATATCAAGACCTGCGTGAAAATGGTTTGAGCGCAACTCTCCAAATGTGCCTGATAACTGAACGGGTATTTTTAAAGGAACATCAAAGTAATCCTGAGGGATATCTTCTGGAATGGTATAGCTTAAATTTGTCAAATCTCCCTGAGAGTAAGAGAAACAACAAATGAAAAAAATAAAAAATAAAATGCGGTTCATACTTTGAAAATCTGTTTACAATACAAGGTATAATAAAAGTCACAAAATCACAACATAAATAATTACAAAATATTATTTTAAAAAAATGAAATAAAATGTTGCCTTATTTGATAAGGTATGTTAACTTTGTGTGATTAGCATAGAAGTACATTTTTAATGGGCAATCTTTCAGATATTGTTGATTCTCTTGAAAATAGGATTAGTAAGCTTTTACACAAGCATGAAAGTTTAAAGCAAACCAATTCAAATCTGGAGAATGAATTGGCTCAAGAAAAACTTGAGCACTCCAAAACAATGGAGGAATTGAAGCAATGGAAAGAACAAACAGATAATTTAAAAGTTGCTAATGCTATGTTAGGCAGTGACCAATTTAAACGAGAAACAAAACTCAAAATAAATTCATTAATTCGTGATATCGATGTGTGTATTTCACAGTTAAATGATTGAAAATTATGTCAGACACGCTTAAAATTAAACTTTCGATTGCAGACCGTGTGTATCCATTAACGGTAAACCCCTCACAGGAAGAAGGGTTGCGCAGGGCTACAAAAAAAATCGATGAAATGATTAAGCAATTTGAGCAAAATTATGCCGTTAGAGATAAGCAGGATGTTTTGGCGATGTGTGCCCTACAATTTGCTGCTCAAACGGAACAAAAAATAGTAAATAATGTCAATGACCAAGCAGAAGTAGAAGAAAAGTTAAATGCTTTAAATCAATTGTTGCAAGTTCATTTGTCATAAGTTCTTTAAAATAACATAATAAGGTACTGCCTACATTATTACAAATTTTGATAAACTCAACGCGATCTCTTTAAAAAGGGTGAGTTGAAGATGTAAAAGCGTGCCGTCTCAGTCTTTTGGCTGATTGGCGGATTTTTGACCATCTTAGTAGCCCTAAACTTGGTTTAAGGAGTTTATACAAATCAACGTTTTAATGTAGGCTTTTTTTTTATCTAAAATCAACCAACATGGATAGTTTATTTTTAATCATAGCAATAGGAGTAATAGGAATTGCGCTTGGGTATCTCATCGCTAAAATGATTGAGAGAAACAACGGCTCCAATCTTGTGAAATCTGCAAAAAAAGCAGCCACATCAATACTTAAAGAAGCAAAGTCTGAAGCAGAAACCATAAAAAAAGATAAAATTCTTCAGGCAAAGGAGAAGTTTATAGAGTTAAAATCTGAACACGAAAAAGTCATTATAAGTCGTGATAAAAAAATTGCAGAAGCCGAAAAAAGAACCCGAGACAAAGAATCTCAGGTTTCAAATGAACTGGCAAAAAGCAAAAAGCTTAATACCGATTTAGAAGAGCAAATCAAAGATTATCAAGAGCGTTTGTCTGTACTTGAAAAGAAACAAACTGAAGTAGAAAAGCTATACCGCAGTCAAATAGAACAACTGGAAGTTATCTCTTCACTTTCTGCACAAGATGCCAAAGCACAGCTTTTTGAAACCATCAAAGACGAAGCAAAAACTGACGCCATGGCCTTTATTCAGGGCTCTATGGAAGAAGCAAAATTAACTGCTCAGCAAGAAGCTAAAAAAATCGTAATCAATACCATTCAACGCATTGGTACTGAAGAAGCTATTGAAAATTGTGTTTCTGTATTCAACCTTGAAAGTGATGATGTGAAAGGACGCATCATTGGAAGAGAAGGTAGAAACATCAGAGCACTTGAAGCAGCAACAGGCGTTGAAATCATTGTTGACGATACCCCGGAAGCGATTATTCTCTCCTGCTTTGACTCTGTGAGACGTGAAATTGCCAGATTGTCTCTGCATAAACTTGTTACAGACGGTAGGATTCACCCTGCCCGCATTGAAGAAATCGTAGAAAAAACCACCAAACAAATAGAGGAGGAAATTATTGAAGTGGGTAAACGCACTGTGATTGACCTGGGTATTCACGGGCTGCACCCCGAGTTGATAAAAGTTGTTGGTAGAATGAAATACCGTTCTTCTTATGGTCAAAACCTGCTTCAACACTCACGCGAGGTAGCAAAACTTTGTGGAGTGATGGCTGCAGAACTTGGATTAAATACCAAACTTGCAAAACGTGCAGGTCTCCTTCACGATATCGGTAAAGTTCCCGATACTGAAACCGAAGTGCCTCACGCAATTCTGGGTATGCAATGGGCAGAAAAATATGGTGAAAAACCCGAAGTGTGTAATGCCATAGGAGCCCACCACGATGAGATTGAAATGACCAGCTTGTTATCGCCCATCGTTCAAGTGTGTGATGCCATAAGCGGCGCAAGACCCGGAGCAAGACGCCAAGTGCTTGATTCTTATATCCAACGTCTTAAAGACCTTGAAGATATCGCGTTTGGATTTGGTGGCGTTAATAAGGCTTATGCCATTCAAGCGGGTAGAGAACTGCGTGTAATGGTTGAAAGCGAAAAGGTGAGTGATGAGAAAGCAGCTGCATTGTCCTTTGAAATTTCTCAGAAAATTCAGACAGATATGACCTATCCCGGACAGGTAAAAGTAACTGTGATTAGAGAAACAAGAGCCGTAAATATTGCAAAATAAAAGTATTAAAGGATTTGAATACGTAAGTGTATTAGAAAGGACTTAAAGAAATTGATTATAATTTTTTATTTCTGTTTCTAGCGGGAGGTTTTTTAGTATCAACATCAGAAGCAGCGGTCTTTTTTGAATCTTTTACCATTTTATGTATTATGGAAAGCTCTTCCTGAGTAAGGTTGCGCCAGGTTCCCGGAGCTAAATCGTTCAATTTGACATTCATTATTCTGATGCGCTTTAAAGCGATTACTTCATAACCTAAATATTCACACATTCTTCTAATTTGACGGTTCAACCCCTGAACTAAAATAATTTTAAATACAAACCGGCTCAATTGAATGACTTCACATTTTTTGGTCACTGTATCCAAAATGGGAACTCCGTTGCGCATACGTTCTAAAAAAACATCATTTATGGGACGATCAACAGTAACTACATATTCCTTCTCATGTTGATTTCCTGCGCGTAAAATTTTATTGACTATATCACCGTTATTGGTGAGAAAAATTAAACCCTCAGAAGGTTTATCCAGGCGACCAATTGGAAAAATACGCTCATTGTGATTGATATATGAAATTATATTTCCATCGATGCGTAAATCTGTAGTGCAGGTAATCCCAACGGGTTTATTAAAAGCAATAAAAATATCTGCATTTGATTTTTTTAAAGGTTTTCCTTCTATCGTAATTTCGTCATCAGGCAATACACGATCACCCAGATTGCTTTGTTTGCCATTTACAGCTACTTTTCCTTGTTCTATTAAAACATCTGCTTGTCTTCGGGAGCAATATCCACTGTCACTTATGGTTTTATTAAGTCTCACAGAATCCGGATGATGGGTCATATTCTTTTTTGTGTAAAGATATATATTAGAATTGAGATGAAGGAAAACTCAATCATTACATTTTTGAGAGCGAGGGTGAAAATTACTTAAAAGAACTTAAGCTGTTTTAAAAAACTTTATAAAAAACAATAACCCTTGTCACTAAATACGACAAGGGTCAAACTAATTAACCAATTATAGAAAAAAATTATTTTTTAACGATTTTAATAGTTTTGCTGGCATCTTTAGAAATGGCTTTAGCAAAATAGATACCGTTTTGTAATCCGGCAATGTTGATTGTTGGATTTGAAGTATTTATTTTTTGATTCATAACCAGTTGCCCCGCTGTATTGTATATCTCAACTGTCTCAATAGTGACACTGGAATTAATATGAATGAGTCCATTTGTAGGATTCGGATACATATTCAATTGATTTAATTCAAAATCAGTTGTACTTAAGGTTTCACAGGTAATTTCTAGGGTGAAATCTCCAAACTCATCAACATCAAATCCTTCAACCATAATTATATAAGTTGACGTTCCATCAGACTCAAATGAAAGTTCAGACTGCAAGCCACAAAAATCATCATTCACTGCAATTTCATCTGTTAAGTCACAGCTTGAATATACTCTTAAGATTGTATCAAAGTTTGTGTTAGGATCACATAGTGAAATTGTAACAGTTTCTACAACACCACTACCGGTATAGGAGTAAAAAACATCTGGAGAGTCTGTGCCGGCAATATTTGTAGCGTTGGAAGTACTTCCGGAAACGCTATCGCCACAAGACAAAGCAATGGCATCATCACAAAGATCATTGATTGCTGCCGTTGGTAATTTAATCATAAAACCAACTTGTGCATTTCCTAAACGTCCTAAGCCTACAATAGATGATCCATCATTTGACATTCCCAGGGGTAAAGAAAAAATAATCCCTTGGGTATCCATCCCAAGAGAAGTTACATAAGTATTTAATTCAACACGACCGGTTTCTTCAGTCCATATAAAACCTTCCCCAAATATAGCAGGACCCGGGAAAGGTCTGTAAAAACCTACAATGATGCTTCCATCTTCATTGATAGAAGTAGCAGAACCCCTAAATGAAAAATCACTATTTGGGTGGGGGATATTTATCATGCCCGTATCTTCGCTCCATCTCCAGGCTTCAAAATTGTTTCCGCCACCAATTACCCAATTTCCATCACCAGAAACTGCTCCCGCTTCTCCAACCGGGCTTCCTCCTTGATTTGTAATTAATGATTGTACACCATCTACCCAAATTGCTGCTTGTCTAAATCCTGTAGTACTATCTTGCCATCCAACAATAACACTTCCATCATTATTTGCATCGTTTGCTCGACTGCTTCTGTTAGCTACTGTGCTTCCCAAATCAACCATACCATCTGTTTCTGTCCACTTAATACCATGTGCATTGCCACCAATCCATCCTAATCCTACAGCTGTTGTTCCGTCTCCAGAAATTGACCAAGCTGAACTTATAGAACCATCTATGGGGCCACCAATTCCGCCTAGATAAGTCCACGTTTGGGTGGTAACATCATAGTACCCCATTTCATTAAAATTATTGTTGGGGTTTGTAACAGTAGCACTTATTTTTAATCCATCGTTAGATATTGATGCTGTTCCTGCCATAGGAAACCCATTTGTAACACTACCAATATTTTGTAATCCATCTGCCTCTGTCCAAATAAAATGTGTATTTCCAATTGTTCCAACTACTTCTTCACCGTTGTTAGAAACGCTGTTTGCTTGAAAACTTGCTCCTAGGTTGGTTACTTGTGACATTCCTGTTAAGGCCATTCCAAAAGCCAAAAAGGTGGTGAAAATTTTACTGTACTGTTTTTTCATTTTACTAAAGTTTTTTAAAGTTTTAATTCGTTGCTAAAATAGAGTAGTATATACTATAATAAAAAGCATAGTCTTTCAAAATTCACGAAATTTAAAACTATAAAATAATTTTAACTAATTGGTAATGTGATTTTTATATCGTAATATTAAAATCGCGACAAACTTTGTTTTAAAAAGCCTCTTTTGATATTTTTTGTTTGATATTCTTTAATTTTCTTAAGCTTTTTTGATAAGAATAGAGGATTTGAAGGATAAACATGAGCAGAAAAATGAAACCAGTAATATATACTTGTTTTGTAAGTGAAATTTTTGATTGGAGTTGATTTAATTCTATAGTGTTCTCTTTAATAAGATTTGACAAAGAGTTATTAATGGTTTTTATCCCTGATGATTTTATAGTATCATTTGTTTTAATGTATTTTGAATTGTAAAATTTATAATTTTCCCAATCTTTAATTGCCAGATAATTGTCTGCAAGTCCTTTGTAAAGACCCTGATTTAGTATTAAATCTCCAACATCTGAAGACATAGAAAGACCCTTTTCTAATATTGATATTGCTTCATTGTATTGACCTTTAATTGTTAAAACTTCAGCCATTCCTTTAATGGCAAATCCTTCGAGACTTTTGGCTTTAATTACTTGAGCATATCTAATAGCTTTATCAAAACTTACATCGGCAGAATCAATTTGTTTTTTTGACAAAAAGCAATTTCCTTTATTATAATTTATAATGCTGATGTTAGCATTCATAATTTCATTTTTTTTCAAATGTTTTTGAAAATAATGTATGGATTTATTAAAATATGTGAGAGCAATGTCACAACTCATCTGCTCCCTGTAAACAAAACCCCTTACAGCATAATTATATCCCTGAAGGTTTGCAATTGAATCTTTTTCATTGATTTCCTGCATGTATTTCAATGCTTCATCTAGATATGAAATTGATTGGTCATAAATCTGAAGTTGATGATATTGGTCACCTATCTTATTTAAAACACTTACTTTGAAAAGTTTATTTTTAATTTTCGGTAATAACTCCAATGATTTATTAGCATATTCAAGTGATAAAAGATTGTTTCTTTTTGATGAATATGCAGTAGATATTAGCATTAATGCATTTACTTTTATTTCATCATTAGTTTCAGTGCTATTGTATAATTCCAAACCAATTTCGATGGCTTTGTTTGGATTTTCATAAATATTGCGATTTGCTTCTTTTATTTTTAATTCAAAATTCTGTTGTGCCGAAAGTAAAGAACTTAAAAAAAAGAGGAAGGCTAATGATGTTATAGCTTTAACAATATGTGATATAGATAAATACATAAGAAATTAAGCACTCATTTGTTTATTTTTTTTTAGGTCTTTTTTCAATAATTCTATAAAAACATTAGGTGAAATACCGGTTATATTTTTAAAAACAGTTGCAAAACTACTATGTGAGGAAAATCCACTTTCTTCGGCGAGATAACTTACTTTATAATTCAGGTAATTTGGCTCAGTTTTCAACTTTTTTACTATGTACTTAACACGTAGATTATTTATATAGAGGTTGAAATTCTTTCCCTTATGTTTATTTATAATTTCAGATAGATATTTTGTGTTTGTTTCAAACTGTGAAGCCATTTGTGCTAATGACATTTCGTTGGAAGTAAATTTGTTGCTTTTTTCAAATTCATCAAGTTTTTTCAAGAGTAAGGATTCGGTTTCTTTTGGGATACCTAGACTTTTTACTATTCCTTTTGCGACAGGCTCTTCTTTTTTGTCAAACTCTTGAATAAGTTTTAGGTAATTAATTACATCTTTGGTGTGTTTAAGTTTGAAAACAGTAAACCATCTTAAAAAAACAGTAATTATAATTAACATCGCTGCAATGATACCAAAAGTCCATTTTGTTGAAACAAACTCATTATGTAACTTATCCTTAGACTCAATCTGATTTTGTTGTAAAATATTAAAAATGGCATTTGAAGCAGCATTCTCTTTTATTTTAATTGCGTTCAAAGATTGCCCCATTCTTATGTGGGTTTCAATAAACTTTTCTTCGTTTTTGATCGCAAGATGATTTTGCGAAAGTTCAGTAAATAGGGCATAATCTAGAAACGGGTTGTTAAATTTTTTTGAAATATTTAATGCTTTTGAAAGGGTGTCAATTGCTGTATGATATTGATTATGTTCAAAAAAATAGTTGGAATAATCAACCAAAATAAAAGCCTCCTGTATACTTTCACTTTGAATAAATCGCTGACTGTTAAGAGCATCTTTAAAATAAATTTTAGAAGAATCTCTTTTCCCTTCAAATAGTAAAATTTTACCAAGTGAATTTAAAATTTGGACTTTAAGGTTTACAGTTTCTTTATTTTTCTTTACTGTTACGCTTTCTAATTCAGACAATAACTGTTTCAAATTTTCAGCATTTTGGATAGAATCTGCTTCCATCCATTTTTCTTGCATATCAAAAATCAAGGCTAGAGGCTCTTTGGTATCTGATTTTAAATAATAGTTGGCTTCTTTTTTTAATCCTTTTGTTATTTCATATAACCCAAAATTCTTAAATAATGTTGTTCCAAATAAAAGGTATTCGAGATGTTTTGATTCATCTTGTGAAGTTTCCAATTGTTTTTTTCCATCAAAAAAATATCCAAAAGCTTCTTCAAGATTTCCTTTGGCATAATAACTTTTAGATAAAATTAAATTTGTATGAATGACTTCAGCAGTATGATTTGTATTTCTTAATATTTGCGAAGCGATGCGGATTGACTCATCCGGGTTTACATAGATGTTTTCTTCAGCCTTAACTATTAAATCATTTGCTCCGGAACTTTCCTGAGTAAAAGCTGAAACTCCTAAAAGAATAAAAGAGATTATGTAAAAATATTTTTTCAAAAAAAAAGTAATAATTTAAACAAATATAAGGGATTATAACGAGCAAATTTTATAGTTTGCTATTAATGAAGCTGATAATATTTGTGGTTATAATCATATTTTTTTCATAGTTAAAAAGTATAAATTATTTGGGTAAATTTGCTTTATAATAATTATTAATAAAACTTGACATGGAATCACCCAATTGGAAAACTGTAAAGGAATATGAAGATATCACCTATAAAAAATGCAATGGTGTAGCCCGCATTGCTTTTAATCGACCTGAAGTGCGTAATGCATTCAGACCAAAGACAACGTCAGAATTATTGGATGCCTTTCACGATGCACAGGAGGATACTGCCATTGGTGTAGTCTTGCTTTCTGCTGAAGGACCTTCACCCAAGGATGGTGTTTATAGTTTTTGCAGTGGAGGTGATCAAGCAGCACGTGGTCGTCAAGGCTATGTGGGTAATGACGGTTATCACAGATTGAACATCCTTGAGGTACAGCGTCTTATCAGGTTTATGCCAAAAGCGGTTATTGCAGTAGTTCCCGGTTGGGCAGTGGGAGGGGGTCACAGTTTGCACGTGGTTTGTGATATGACACTTGCCAGTAAAGAGCACGCCATTTTTAAACAAACAGATGCCGATGTAACCAGTTTTGATGGTGGATATGGATCTGCATATCTTGCTAAAATGGTGGGTCAAAAAAGAGCCCGTGAAATTTTCTTTCTGGGAAGAAATTATTCTGCACAAGATGCTTATGAGATGGGAATGGTAAATGCTGTAGTACCTCATGCTGAACTGGAAGATACTGCGTATGAGTGGGCTCAGGAAATTTTGGCAAAATCACCCATTTCCATAAAAATGCTCAAATTTGCTATGAACCTTACTGATGATGGAATGGTAGGTCAACAAGTTTTTGCCGGTGAAGCCACTCGATTGGCTTATATGACTGATGAAGCCAAAGAAGGAAGGGATGCTTTTCTGGAAAAACGCAAACCCAATTTTGATAAAAAATGGCTTCCTTAAATGTTTATAATTTCAAATTTTTTATATCAAATTTGACATTTTAAACCATTTAACCTAGTTCTGAAAGAATTTCTTGAGTATTTTTCATTTGTTTTGAAGCTACTTTATGTGATTTTCCGTTCAGCATTTTCGCTTTTTCTTTTTCCTCTTTGAGAGAGTCTCTCATTTGTTTTATCGTTTTAGTACTGCCATCATGACTCCATCCCGGAGGGCCAAATACATACATAAACTTGTGCCACCAGTTTTTGGATTTTTTCATATCCTCCCAAATATTTTTATACTCGTGGGTCAAGATAATCCAGATATTGTATGAATTAGGAGGTGATGTTACTCCATACTCTATATCAATATTTTCATCAAGCTCTTTCCAAGTTCCAAAAATTCTATCAAAAATATTCAAAATCCCGCCGTGGTTTTTGTCCATATATTCAATATTTTTTGCGTGATGAACTTGATGCATGGTGTGCGTATTGATAAACTTTTCTATAAAACCCATTTTTGGGATGTATTTTGTATGCAACTGAAATTGCCACAAAGCCTCAATTCCTAGACAAACTACAAGCATTTCGGGAGGGAATCCTAACATTACTATCCAAACATAAAAGAAAGGTTTGTAAAAAATGGTAAACCATCCATTTCTAACAGCGGTACCCAAATTAAAATTTTCTGAGGAGTGGTGT
>JANSXN010000127.1 GCA_024742935.1 Flavobacteriaceae bacterium | reverse complement strand
TCGCCACGCCTTCCCTTGAAGGTAAAACCCTCATCCTCGCCGACCCTATGCTTGCCACCGGCCGTACCTTTGTCAATGTACTTGAAGCCTTAAAACCAATGGGAACTCCTGCAAAAATACATTTGGTATCTGTGATTGGTTCACAACCGGGTGTTGATTATTTAAAAGGAATTTTAAGTGATAAAATAACCCTATGGATTGCTGCCATAGATGAACAACTCAACGAAAAAGGCTATATCGTCCCCGGTTTGGGTGATGCCGGTGATTTGAGTTTTGGAAGTAAATTGCAAAATTAGTAATCAGTCTTCAGTAGCAGTAAGCAGTTTCTTATGAGAGTAGAGTTAATTCTTTATTCATAAAAACCATTATCAATGATTGTACATAAAATGTCTTAAGTCTTAAGTCAAAGAGTCTTACGTCAAAGAATGTTCCCCACTAAAAAACGCTTCCAGTTCTTTCATGGTTTCTGTGGAGGTTTTAAGGTCTTTTACAACTTCCCCCTTTTCAAGCACCACAATGCGGTTTGACACCTCAACGGTATGTTGCAGGTCGTGGCTAGAAACCAAAATTGTAACTTCTTGATTGTTAGCAAGCTCTTTCAGTATTTTTTTAAGACGTATTTGTGTTGTAGGATCCAGATTGGCAAAGGGTTCGTCGAGAATAATCACTTCCGGATTTCCGATTAAAGCAGCTATGATACCCACTTTTTTGGAATTTCCTTTGGATAAATCTCTTAAGTATTTTCTTTTGTTGAGAATTTCGTCATTGAAGAAATCGGCAAAAGGCGCTAAAAATGCATCCACATCGGCTTTGTTCCAGCCCCGCAATTCACCAATAAAGTAAAAATACTCCTCCGGTGTTAAATAACCAATCAGAAAAGTCTCATCGATAAACGCCGAAGTAAAAGGCTTCCAGGCTTCACTATTGCTTATTTCCACAGAATTACTGGTAATATGCCCGGTTGAGGGCTGAATCAAATCCAGCAACAAACTGAAAAAAGTCGTCTTCCCTGCCCCATTATTTCCCACCAATCCAAAGCTTTGCCCCTTGGGAATCTCCAGTCGCGGAATACTCAAAACAGTTGTTGTTCCGTATGTCTTCGTTAAATTTTCTACGTGTATCATGGTTATTTCAAATTTACATCACTATTATTTATATCCTATGGCTTACATTAAAGCTGCCCAAATCTCACCCAACACCCTATCTCCTCCTCACCCAGTCTCCCACTTACCCTGTCTCCCACTCACCCTGTCTCACACTCACCCTGTCTCCCACTCACCCCTGTCTCTCACTTTAATCCTCCGAAGTTTTACCCTAGGGGGCTCCCACTAATTCCGCTGACTATAAGCTGCAATCGTTTTATACTTCTCTGTTTTATAAATAGTCTCTATGATGGCAAACACTTTATTTTTAAAGGCAAAGCCCAGTACTCCAAAACCGGCTACAATCACATAACCCAGCGTGGGTCCATACGTATAATGACCTATGGCATACAAAATCATGGGTAATAGCAATTTGGGTAGCGCCAGCAATACACTTTTGATATTGAAGGACTGCTTATCGCCAAAAACATTCTTATTCTGCGTGAGGTCAATGGGTGTTTTTACATAAGCCCCTGCCCACAAAACAATGTGTGCATTCACGCCGATGTTATAAATCGCCCCCACCAGAAGGGCTAAATAGACTTCCCAGCCAAAATAAAGGTAAAACGAACTTAAAATCGTAGTCACAACCGTGGCTATGACCATCAACCACCATTTGGAATCTAAATAATCACGGTAGGTAATGTTTTGGCTCATCATCAATGGATAATA
>JANSXN010000017.1 GCA_024742935.1 Flavobacteriaceae bacterium | reverse complement strand
GTGCCAAGCCATCAGGTGAAGGTTGTTCTGCATAGGAAATTGAGACTCCTAGCCGGCTTCCGTCACCCAGTAATTTTCTGAAGTTAGGCAAATCAGCAGGGGTTGATATTATGAGGATCTCTTTGATTTCTGCCAAGAGTAAAACTGAAAGTGGATAATAAATCATGGGTTTGTCATACACAGGCAGTAATTGCTTGGAGACTACTTGGGTCAAAGGATGCAATCGTGTTCCGGCTCCTCCTGCTAAAATGATTCCCTTCATAATTTTATTTTTTGTACTGATTTTTATAATATTCCTGATAAGCACCTGATGTGACATTTTTTAACCAGCTTGTGTTATTCAGGTACCAATCTATTGTTTTTGAGAGACCTTCTTCAAAAGTTAAAGAGGGTTTCCAGCCCAATTGGGTATTTATTTTTGATGCATCAATGGCATATCGCAAATCGTGTCCGGGCCTGTCTTTAACAAAAGTAATCAATTGTTCAGAACTCCCTTTGGGTCTGTTCAACTTCTCATCCATCAAACCACAAAGCAATTTTACCAAATCAATGTTTTTCCATTCATTAAAGCCACCTATGTTGAAAGTCTCTTTGATTTTCCCTTTATGAAAAGTCAAATCTATAGCTGTTGCGTGATCGATTACATACAACCAATCCCGCGTATAATTTCCATCTCCATAAACCGGGAGAGGCTTTTTTTCGATGATATTATTTATAAAAAGGGGAATCAACTTTTCAGGAAATTGGTTGGGGCCATAATTATTGGAACAATTTGAAATAATGTATGGAAGACCATAGGTTTCTCCATAAGCTCTTACAAAGTGATCTGAACTTGCTTTGGAAGCTGAGTAAGGCGAGTTTGGGTCATACCCTGTTTTTTCCGTGAAGAGGCCGGTTTCGCCCAGAGTGCCATAAACCTCATCTGTGCTAATGTGGTAAAAGAGATGGCTTGAAAAATTCTCTTTCCATAGATCTTTAGCAGCATTTAGAAGATTTACCGTTCCAAAAATATTTGTTTTTAAAAAAGATAGCGGGTCTGTAATTGAACGATCTACATGTGACTCTGCCGCAAGATGAATCACACTGTCAAACCGATATTTTTGAAAAAGGTCTTGAATACTATTTGCATCGTTAATATCTGCTTTTAAAAAAGTGTAATTTGGAGCATTTTCAATGTCATTTAAATTTTCAAGATTACCGGCATATGTAAGTGCATCAAGATTGTAAATGAGATAATCAGGGTATTTGTTTACAAACAATCGAACCACGTGAGACCCTATAAAACCTGCTCCTCCTGTTATTAAAATGTTTTTCATTAATTAATTCATTTAGGTTGAAACTTTTAGTGTTTAAATAGATTTAAAGCATATTGTATTCTATTCGACCTCTGTAACTGTCTTTTTCTTCCATCGTGGGAACTCCAACTAAAAATCCTGCTTTAATAGCACACTTCACAAAATACTCACCTCCGGGTTGAATATTGAGATAAATACTGCTTTCATTTTCAGTCATAGCTTTAAACTCTCTATAACCAAACTCTTTGGTTTTAAATTCAAATTTTTCACCATTTCTTAATCTTCCGATAATTGAATCTTGGTATCTTACTTTATAACCAACTAAAAACCCATAGGATAATGAAGGCCTATAAAAATAAACTTTTGCATAGTCTGCATCTTCAGGCAATTGAGATTTATATCTCAATGATATTTTTTCCTTAATTACCTCCAAAGTTTCAAAATCAACATTTCTATATAATTTTGCTTTCATTCTATAGCAAACACTTGTTCCCATTCCTGGTTCTTTGCTTTCAATTATATGGATAAGATTTGCTCCACTTTCTCTTGCAATTTGCTTTGATTGTTCAATAACATCCTCATAACTACATTTTTGAGTAAAGGCAGTGTCTTTAAACTCTATTTCTCCAACATATTGAGAATTCTCAGGGACTTTCATTTCATAAAATGCATAAACATCAACATGCTTTGATAAAGGCGAATAACTTTTATTTTCAATTTTGGTTTTCACCAAAGAAGAGCAAGAAACCAAGTTTAAACCTAACAAAAGAATAACTGCTTTAATGATTGCAAAACTGTATTTGCGTAAATTCATTTTTTATAATTGATGGATTAAATAAAGTATTTCCATGTGATATTTAAGCCCTGTTTAACACTAAAAGTGGGTTGATAATCAATGTGTTTATTAGCTTTTGAAATATCTGCCAGTGAATCCCTAACATCTCCTGCTCTTGGCGGGCCATAAAGCGCTTCTAAATCCATTCCTGAAATTTCCTTCAAGGTTTTCCATAAATAGTTTAAGCTGATGCGTTCGCCAAAGGCTACATTATAAACTTGATTAACAGCATTAGTGGGCGCAAAGAAAGCTTTCACATTTGCCTGAACTGCGTTTTCAACAAATGTAAAATCGCGTGTTTGTTCTCCATCACCATTGATGGTGGGTGGTTTTTGATCCTTCAACGCCTGCATAAACAAGGGGATTACTGCAGCATAAGCACCTGTGGGACTTTGCCTGGGGCCAAAGACATTAAAATAACGCAATCCAATGGTTTCGGTAGTATAAGTCTTGTAGAAAACATCCGCATAAAGTTCATTCACATACTTGGTTACTGCATAGGGAGATAAGGGTCTGCCAATTTCATCTTCAATTTTTGGAAGTTTTTTACTATCACCATACGTGGAGCTTGAAGCTGCATAAACAAGGCGTTTTACAGAAGAAGATTCCTTTTGAGCGACCAGCATGTTGAGAAAACCCGTGATATTGACTTCATTTGAAGTTATAGGGTCATTAATGGAACGCGGCACAGAGCCCAAAGCGGCCTGATGAGAAACGTAGTCAATACCGTTCATTGCTTTTTTACAGGTTTCCAAATCTCTGATATCACCCTCAATAAACTCAAAATTTGGCAATTCTTCAAATTGTGCAATATTAGCCTTAAATCCGGTTGCCAGATTGTCTAAAACCCTCACTTTTCCAGCTCCAAATTTTATCAAATACTCCACTAAATTTGACCCAATAAAGCCCGCTCCTCCTGTAATTAAAAAAGCACTTTTTGATAAATCTTGGTTGTGATAGTTTGTATTATACAGCATTTTAAAAAAATTAAACCCTTAAGAATCATAATCAATTTAAGTATAAATGCTGTTTTTTTAAGGGTTATAGGTTATAAAAACAGCTAACTTTATGTGTAACTTATTTATTTAAAATATATTACAGATTTATATATGTATTTTAAATCTTTTAAAAAAGTCCAGTTAAGAATGTATTCTTTATTAATCGCAACCTTATCCGGCCAAATAACTTCATCATTGTATTGCTGAGGATTATTTTTATTTCTAAGAATTTGGTCTTCATTTTTGTATTTCAGTGTGGCAGGTCCTGTTATGCCCGGTCTCACTTTTAAAATCAAACGGTCATCACCTTCGAGTTGATCAGCATAACCCGGCAAATCAGGTCTGGGTCCCACCAAACTCATATCGCCTTTTAGAACATTCAATAATTGGGGTAATTCATCAAGTTTTGATTTTCTCAACCAGGAGCCCCATTTTGTTTGATGGCTTTCAATCTCTTCAATCGTATGATGTTTCTGACCTTTTAAGGTTCTTATTTTATACATTTTGAACCGTTTTCCATCTTTACCAATTCGGTTTTGAATAAAAAGTCCCGGTAACCCAAAATTGATTCTTGATATTAAAAGCAACAAAATTAAGGGTAAAATTAGGATTAACAATACCAAAAAAGAAACACTAATATCAAAAGTTCTTTTTAAAATTTGTTGATTTAGTGACAACATTTAGCAGTGATTGGTTAAATTCAATAATTGAGAATGACTCGAAGTGCCTTTATGTTTACTTTTTCTTCTTGAAAAGTTTCTTTAAGAAAGTTTCTTTTTTATCATCATCGTGGTATCCATTATTGTAATTACCATAGCCGTAGCCATACCCATAACCGTAGCCATACCCATAGCCATATTTGGCTTTAAGTTGGTAATAATTCATAACAAAACTAATGTGTTTTACTTCACCTGTTTTGTATTTGTCATTTATTACAGCCAGCATTCCCTTTCTTGTATAATTTTGACGAACCACATAAATTGTAGCATCTGCATATTTAACCAATTCCAGAGCATCAGAAACTAAAGCAAGTGGAGGGGAATCAATAACAATATAGTCATACACCTTTGAGAGTTCATCAATGAGTTCAGACATTCGCTCACCGATAATCAATTCAGAGGGGTTGGGAGGTATGGGTCCCGAAGTAGCAATATCAAGGTTGTGAATTTTGGTTTTTTGGACAATATCTGCCAGATTAGCATCATTGATAAGGTAATTTACAATTCCTTTATCATTTGTGATATTAAAATCATCAAATATCTTTGGCTTTCTGAGGTCTAGGCCTAATAGTATGGTTCTTTTTTCACTTAAAGCGAAAACCGAAGCTATATTAATTGAACAAAAGGTTTTTCCTTCGCCACTCACAGAAGAGGTAACCAAAACTGTTTTTGCTCCTTCAATCCCTCGCTTTTTGTACATGAATTGAAGACTGGATCTTAAGGACCTGAAGGATTCTGCAATAGCAGATTTTGGCTTATTGAGAACCACCAGGTTGTCATTTCGCTTACTTTTTCCCACAACCCCAAGAACCGGTATGGGAGAAAGTCTGTTAATCTCTTGTGTTGTGTGGATTTTGTTATCAAAAAACACTATTAAGAAAACAAATACAAAAGGAATAAAAAAGCCAAAAATAGCAGCCATTACATAATTCAATTGATTGTTTGGCCCCACCTGTCCTCCACCAATATCTTTTGCAGAATCAATCACAATGACATCGCTAACGTTTGCTGCCTTAACCAGTCCTGCTTCACTGCGTTTTGCTAAAAATAAATTATATGCTTGGTTACTTAAGTCAAAACGTCGTTGAATTTGCAACAACTGTTGCTGTTCCTTCGGCAATCTTCTAATATCTCTTTCGGCTTCTGCAATCTCTCTGTTTATATCGTTAATTTCTGAATTCTTAAGTGATTTTGAGGACGTCATATTTTCAAATAAAACGGCTTTTACAGCATTTATCTGCCTGTCTATATCTGCAAATACGGGTGCACCCTCTCTAAATGAATATTGCAATTTATTTCGTTCTTCAGCAAGTGAAACAATTCTGCTTACACCAGAGACAATACTCGCCTCTGTAATTCCCACTACTGAAGGTGCCGGCACAGAGGTATAGTCTGTCCTACTCATTAAATACTCCTCAAGGGTATTGTAGTATTCAATTTGTTGTTCAATAGTACTTTTTTTGGCATCAAGAACTTTCAATTTACTGCTTATTTCCTGACCTTCTGTGCTAAGATCATAGACAGAAGAAGCACTTTTAAAAGCATCCAGCTCACTTTGTACCTCAGAAAGTTCTCCTGTTTTGATAGCAAGTGTGCTGTCAATAAACTGTATTGTTTTTGTTGCAAAAAGATTTTTTCTTTCCAAAACATCTTCACTCAAAACCTGTACTGTAGCATTCAAATAGTCAACAAGTTCAGCTTTGTTATTACCTGTTAATCGCAAGTTTAAAACAGATGATCCCTGAGACTCGGGTTGAATGTTAATGTTTCTGTAACCAGATACCACGCCATCAAAATTCCTAAATTGAATATAAAAGGGTTTACCCGTTTGCAATCCTCTTTCTGACCTTTCAATTGTACCACTGAAAAAGGGTAGTGTTAGCTTTTGACCAAATTGAAAATCACGTTCAAAATCTTCTGTGGGCATCTCAATTCTGCTTCGCTCCTTAGTGTGGTAATTTTGAGTGGGATAAAACCCCTGTTCAAAAGAAGCACTCAAGGTATAAGTCATAGAATCCTTAACCTGAATGCTGATTAATTTATTTAAAATTTGATACTGACTTGTATCGACATTTACAATAAAAGGTGTTTGAGCATAGGCATTTTCCAGTTGGTATTTTCCATCTTTCAGATACTTTAAATAGAATTGTAGTCGCTCAACAACCTTTTCATTATGGGAGCGGGTGTTAAGGGTTACCATCGCGGTGTTCACTTTATCTGTGGTGCCTCCCCAGTTAAAAGTAAGACTTGTATTTGTTGTAAAGAATGGGTTTTGATCGTCTTTTACAGAGATCATATTTGACATTTGATAAACCGGAAGCTTTCTTACATTGATGTAATATGCGATACTAAAGGCTATGATCAAAGAAATAAGAAATAAAGGCCAGTAGGAAACCAGCTTAATTAAAAACCCTTTGAAATCAAAATTAGTTTGCAGTTGATCTATTTCAAATTCCTCATCCATATTCTTATAGTCTGTTAAATAATAGAATTGTTGTAGTTAATAAACTCAAGATTGATGCGATTGTTGTAATAGATTGTATTGCGGTAGTTCCGGAGCCAAATGATTTTTGAGGTAAAGGATTTATAAGAATTAAATCATTTGGTTTTACATAATAATAGGGAGAATTTACTGCTTCTATGGTAGTAAGGTCTATGTGGTGAACACGTTGACCATAAGGATATTGCCTTACGATTACCACATCCCTGCGATCACCGGTTAAAGTAATATCGCCGGAATTTGCAATGGCTTCCATAAGTGTAAGTTCATCTCTGTAAATTATTTTTGATCCGGGGCTTCCAATTTCACCATTAATGGTATATCTGATTCCCGCTATTTTTACCGTAACAAAAATATTGGCCTCCTCCTTAAAGTAATTTTCAAGCAATTCCTTTTCTAATTTTTCTCTAATTTCATCAACGGTATATCCCAGTACATTAACCTCACCTAAAGTGGGCATTCTAATATTGCCGTGGGCATCTACTAAAAAACCATCGTAGTAAAGACGCTCCTCTCCTGTTGCATTAGGATTCTCATCACCAATGGGGTTAAACATTCCCACTTCGCTTTGATCCAAAGACTTGATTCGTATGCTGAGTAAATCATTGACTTGAATACGGTAAGGATCGGGCTTTTTAGTTATTGTAAAATCTGCTTCGGTATCCTTTGAATCTTGCTGAAGATAAGCGAGCCTTTTTGTGGGAATACAGGAGACAGTACTAAGTAAAATCAACAGGGTGAAATATATGAGGGGTTTGTTCATTTCTAAAAAGTCAAGTTCAAAACAAATATAGTCTAACAAGTTTAATTATGAAATTTTTAGGCTTTTAATTATTCTCTTCTCTTTGCGGCTATGTCAAAACCATTTACTCTTAAAAATATTGCAAACTGTACCCTCAGATTTCTTAAAATGTTCTTTAAATCGGTTAATTTTACTTTCTTTTGCATAAAATTAAAAAAGTGATAAATTATCTTTCAGTTGAAAATATTTCTAAGTCTTATGGCGAATTGGTTTTGTTTGAAAATCTCTCATTTGGAATCAATGAAGGTCAGAAAATAGGCTTTGTCGCAAAAAATGGAACCGGTAAAACCTCCATCCTCAATATTTTGGCAGGATTGGACTCAGCAGATTCCGGCACAGTAGTTTACAGAAAAAATATAGTAGTAACTTACTTGTCTCAAGACCCTGTTTTTAACGAAAACCTCACGATTGAAGAAACTGTTTTTGACTCTGAAAATGAAATTCTAAAAGTGATTGCCCGCTATGAGAAAGCCCTCAAAAACCCGGATGATGCTGAGGCATATCAAAAGGCTTTTGAAGAAATGGAAGCGCATCAAGCTTGGGATTTTGAAACCTTATACACCCAAGTTTTATCAAAACTAAAACTGGACGACCTTTCTAAAAAAGTCAATCAGTTGAGTGGGGGTCAAAAAAAACGACTTGCTCTGGCAAATGCCCTGCTTAGCAAACCTGATTTATTGATTCTCGACGAGCCCACAAACCATCTTGACCTCGAAATGATCGAATGGTTGGAAGCCTTTTTTGCAAAAGAAAGCATCACACTTTTTATGGTTACACACGACCGCTACTTTCTGGAACGCGTTTGTAACGAAATTGTCGAACTCGAAGATGGGCAACTCTACAGCTACAAAGGAAGCTATTCATACTATCTCGAAAAAAAGGAAGCCCGCATTGAAGCTGAGCTATCTGAAACCGGAAAAGCAAAACAACTCTTTAAAAAAGAACTGGACTGGATGCGTCGTCAGCCTAAAGCACGCACCACAAAAAGTAAATCGCGCATACAGGATTTTCACGAGATAAAAGAACGTGCAGGAAAACGTAGAAACAACCACGAGATAGAACTCGAAATCAATATGGAACGTCTGGGCAGTAAAATTGTCGAGTTTCACAATGTCTCCAAATCATTTGATGACTTAAAAATCCTTGACAAATTTAATTTTAACTTTATTAAAGGAGAGCGCATTGGCATCATTGGTAAAAACGGTACCGGAAAATCAACCTTTTTAAACATACTCACCGGAAAACTTCAGCCGGATGGTGGTAAAGTCATCATTGGTGAAACCATACAATTTGGTTACTATACTCAAGATGGAATAAAAATAAAAGAAGGTCAAAAAGTAATTGATGTAATTAGAGAATTTGGCGATTTCATTCCGTTAAAAAAAGGGAGGCAAATTTCTGCACAACAACTGCTGGAACGCTTTCTGTTTGATAGAAAAAAACAATATGATTTTGTAGAGAAATTGAGTGGTGGAGAACGAAAGAGACTCTATTTGTGCACCGTTTTAATTCAAAACCCCAATTTTCTGATTCTCGATGAGCCCACAAACGATTTGGATATAGTAACTTTAAATGTACTTGAATCCTTCTTGCTTGATTTTCCGGGCTGTTTGATTGTAGTTTCTCACGACAGATACTTTATGGATAAAATTGTAGATCATCTATTTGTTTTTCGCGGTAACGCAGAGATTGAAGATTTTCCCGGCAACTACAGTGACTTCAGAGCCTATGAAGACAGTTCTGAAAAAGAAAACAAAGAAGAAAAAGCAGATAGTTCAACACCCAAAAAATCCTGGAAAAAAGACACTAACAGTCCAAAGCTTTCTTATAACGAGCAAAAAGAATTCAGCAAACTGGAAAGCGAAATTCAAAAAATGGAAGCCGAAAAAGAAAAACTTGAAGCAGCTTTTACAAATCAAAACTGGAGTGTTGAGCAAATAAGTGAGAAATCAAACCAACTTCAAAACCTGATTCAAACTCTTGAATCTAAAACAGAACGCTGGTTTGAATTATCCTTAAAGCAAGAGGAATAAACAGACTTTATAACTGACTTTTGTCATATTTATGCTGCTATTTTAAAGGTACTTTTGAAAACTATTTTGATACAATCTTAGGATTTTATTAAAAATATTTTTCTATGAAAAAGTCCAATCTTGACCTCTACCTCATTCTTCCAATTAAGCATTTTATTGAAAAGAAAACTTCTGTTGGCATCCTATTAATTGTGGCAGCCACACTGGCAATGATTGTTGCAAACTCTCCTCTGGCTGAGTCCTATCACAATTTTTGGAAACAATACATTTATATTGGTTTTGAGGATTTTGTTATCAAGAAAAACCTGCTGCATTGGATTAACGACGGACTTATGTCTATGTTTTTTTTCTTAGTGGGAATGGAGTTAAAACGAGAGTTGATGCAGGGTGAATTGGCCAGTTTTAGAGGTGCAATGCTTCCGGTTGTTGCTGCTGTGGGAGGCATGGTTTTTCCGGCATTGATTTTTTTCGCTTTTACTCAGGGAACTGATGCTGCTGCCGGTTGGGGTATCCCGATGGCAACAGATATCGCATTTGCATTGGGTATCTTGTATTTATTGGGTGACAAAGTGCCGCTTTCGCTGAAAGTGTTTTTGACGGCTATTGCAATTGTCGATGATTTGGGTGCCGTTTTGGTTATTGCCTTTTTTTACACTTCAGAAATATCTATGAATAATTTAGCTATGGGAGCCTTCTTTTTATTTGTCTTGTTCATGGCGAATCGGGTGGGAATAAGAAATACCATTTTTTATGCGGTAATGGGTATTGGCGGTTTGTGGTTAGCAATATTACTTTCGGGAGTTCATGCTACCATTGCAGCAGTTTTGGCAGCTTTTACAATCCCAACAAGTAAACGAATCAACACCTCATTATTTCTGCGTAAAGCAAGGCTGTTAAGCTCAAAAATAAAACGGTATCGATTGAAATCAAAAGCAAAAGAGCCACATAGCGATGAAATGATAACTGAAACCATTGAAAAATTCTCACAATTGACAGAAGATGCAACTCCACCTCTTCAAAGACTGGAGCACGCTTTGCATCCTTTTGTGAGCTTCATTGTATTACCGTTGTTTGCTTTTGCAAATGCCGGTGTTACCATTGACGCTGAGTCCTTTTCCTTTTTTCAAAGTCCGGTGACCCTTGGAGTCATTCTGGGACTCATTGTTGGAAAAATTGCAGGTATTTTTCTCTTTACCAAACTAATGGTTCTCCTCAAGGTGTGTTCCTTACCAAAGGGCATTGGATGGAAACATATTTTTGGACTCGGTTTTCTTGCCGCGATTGGTTTTACAATGTCTCTGTTTATTACAGACCTTGCTTATGAAAGTGAAATCTATGAAACACAAGCAAAAATGGGTATCCTCTCTGCCTCTATCATTGCCGGACTATTGGGTTATTTTTATTTGAAAATTATTGGTAAACCAAACGAAAACATTGAAGAAAAGTCCGAAGAGAGTACAGCGTAAATCTTATTCAAAAAACGCATCTTTGAAACCAATTAAATAGAGTTTTTCTTTTGCTCGGGTGACCGCAGTATAAAGCCACCTTAAGTACTCTTTATCTATTCCATTTGGCAAATAAGGCTGTTCCACAAAAACTGTATTCCATTGCCCTCCTTGCGATTTATGACAGGTTATGGCATACGAAAACTTAACTTGTAAGGCATTGAAGTATTTGTTGGCTTTAACACTCAGAAACTTTTTATATTTTGATTTTACATCTTCATAATCTTTCATTACTTCTTGATACAGCTTATTAGAGTCTTCATAAGATAAAGAAGGAGATTCAGATTTGATAGTATCCAAAAGAAGTACGGTCTCAAAGGGTTTCATTTTAGGGTAATCGACCATTCTAACAGTCACTTCAGCAAACCGAAAACCATAAAGGTCTTTAAAATTATGGATTTCAAGAATTTCGATAATATCGCCATTGGCAATAAACCCGGCATCACTGGTGGGTTTTACCCAAAAATAATTGTTTTTAACAACCATCAAATAATCACCGGTCGCTAGTTCACTTTCCTGAAAAAGAATGCGTGAGCGAATGTTTTCATTAAACAAATTGGCTCTTTTATTAGAGCGTAAAATAATTACTGTGTCTTCTTTACCCAAAACGTTATATGCGTCGTTAATCGCATCCTGAAGTTCATAACCGTCCTCGGGTTTGATAATATCTTTAAAATTTTGCAGGTTGAATTTAAAATCTTCATAAAATCCATTTTCGAGCGTTTGACGCAGTAAGGTGGCGTTGTGAAGAATGCCACTTTCCTCCTTTTGTCTCACCACTTCATTAAGTTCTATGGCAATCACTTCTTTGTTGTAATAATTTGATAGCGTCTGCTCATCCAGAGCGGGACTCAATTCCATTTTTACAGGTGGTAATTGTGCTGTGTCGCCAATGAGAATGAGTTTACACCCATAACCACTATATACATACTGCATCAAATCATCAAGCAAGGAGCCGTTTTCAAAAAGTTTTGATTCTGAAGCAGAATCACCAATCATTGATGCCTCATCTACTATAAAAAAAGTGTCGCGGTGTTTGTTTGGCTGAAGTGTAAAAGTGACGCCCCCACCCTTTTGAGCCTTCGGAAAATATATTTTTTTGTGAATCGTAAAAGCTTCCTTACCGGAATAGTTACTGATCACTTTTGCAGCTCTTCCTGTGGGTGCCATCAAAACGGCTTTCTTTTTCAATTCCCAAAGGTGATTTACCACAGTACTTATGATAGTCGTTTTTCCTGTACCTGCATACCCTTTCAACAAAAACAAGTCTTCTGAGTTTGATGAAACTAAAAATTCTGAAATTTTTTGCAACACAACATCTTGAACTTCCGTGGGTTGATGTGGAAATTTTTGAAGTAATAGTTTATAGAAATCAGTACTTTTCATTCCCGAAAATGAGTTTTCAATTAATAGGCTAAGTTAAGGGATGATTATCAATTAATGTAAAACAAGGTGATTTTTATAGAATATACTTTTGTGATTGAAAAAAAATTGTAGATTTGCGATACACCATTTACGTTAAATAAAAAACGATTTCAAAATGAAACTTTTAATTCAACTTGTTCTCTGGATCATCATCATTTTTCTTGGTTACAAACTTTTTAATTCTGTTTATGAACCCACAAAATTCAACGCAGAAAAGGAAAAACGTTATGCCAAAGTAATTGAACAACTTAAAGACATCCGCACAGCAGAGCTTGCTCACTTGCAAGTAACGGGCAAGTTTAATAGTAGTTTTGATTCATTAGTTCGTTTTATTGATACTGCACAATTTGCGATCACGCAACGCAGAGACACCATTTATGACGATGTGGAACGAAATAAAGCGTTTGGTGTAACCGGATATTATATTGAAGATGTAGTAATAGACACGCTAGGGTTTGTTTCTGTTAAAGATTCCATATTCAATGGTTCAGATCGTTATAAAAATTTAGACAAAATAGAAGTCAAAGGAAAAGAGGTGCCCATCTCTCTCAATGCAGGTTTTATAATGAGAAGCGACAGGAAAATTGCTGTTTTTGAAGCGACAGCCAGTAAAGATGATATTTTACACGACCTAGCCAGAGACTTAGTGATACAAGAAAAACAAACTCAATCTGTTGATGGGGTTAATGGCACTCACATTCGAGTGGGGTCAATGACAGATGTTAACACCAATGGAAACTGGCCAAAACAATATGACAAAGCCGGCGAGCAATAATACAATAGATTTAAACTCAAATTACAGATTGTCCGTTCAGGTAAGCTTGAATGGACTTTCTTTTTTTATACGTGATGAAGAGGCAGCTACGTTTCTCTTTGAGAAGCAAATAGACTTTACGGAGACACGAAATCCAGATGATGTTTTAAACGAAATAAAAAGCGCTTACAATCAATTTGACGAACTTCAATCGCCGTTGAAAGAAGTGATAGTTATACATCAAAACACCTTGTTTTCATTAGTTCCAAAAGCATTATTTCAAGAAGACAGTCTAGAGGATTATTTAAAGTATAGTTCCCGATTGTTATCAACAGATTATGTTGCTTTTGATTGTCCGGAAGGGTATGAATTTGCAGTTGTTTATGTTCCTTTAACAAATGTAAATAATTACTTTTTTGAGCAATATGGAAGTTTTACCTTTTTGCATTCATCTACTGTTTTTATAGAAAAAACCCTCTCTGAAGAGCGAAACGATCATACCCTAAAGATGTATGCCAAACTTTATAATAATCAAATGGATGTATTGGTTACGTCAGGGAAAAAAATCCAGCTTTTTAATAGTTTTCACTATGCCACCCCCGATGATTTTATCTACTACATTCTTTTTATTGCAGAACAATTACAACTCAATCCGGAAACATTTCAGCTTCAACTGAGTGGTCGAGTTTCAAAAGAGGATTCATTCTTTAAAATAGCATATAAATATATTAGAAATGTATCTCTTGAAAAAGAAGACAAGCCCAATACACTACATATTATTTAAATTAAATGTGAGAGGTTTAAAGAAGTATTCAAGGGTAGCGTGGTAACAACCCTAAAAAATAACTCACAATCCCTCACACTCATAAACTCATAAACTATTTTATGCGCATCATCTCAGGAAAATACAAAGGAAAAAGACTCATCGCTCCAAAAAAACTTCCGGTAAGACCTACAACAGACTTTGCCAAGGAAGCCCTTTTTAATATTTTGAATAATCGCATCGCTTTTCACGAAGTATCCTTTCTTGATCTCTTCTCAGGAACAGGAAACATAAGTTTTGAATTTGCTTCAAGAGGTAACACAAACATCACCGCCGTTGATGCAGATTATGGGTGTGTACAATTCATAAAAAAAACAAGTGACGAACTCGATTTTGATATTCAAACCATCAAATCTGATGTTTTTTCTTTTTTAGAAAAAAACAAACAAACCTTTGACGTTATTTTTGCAGACCCCCCTTATGATTTTGATACAAGTCAATTTGAACAGATTATTGGTTTAGTTCTAGATAATAGACTCCTCAATGAAAATGGTTTTTTGATTATTGAACACTCCAAGCATACAGATTTAAGTAAAGTTCAAGGTCACGTAGAGTCAAGAAGATATGGCGGTTCTGTCTTTAGCTTTTTTGAAGTGTAGGTTTTTTCTTTTTGTAACAAATGTAACTGTCAATTAAAAATAGCACAGGTATTTTTGCTTCATTAATAAAAACCATTAAAATGAATATCGAAAAATTTATAAAAGAGAATGCCAGCATTGTAGATGTGCGCACAAGTCAGGAATTCAAAGGAGGTCATGTTTCCGGATCGATAAATATCCCTTTACAGGAAATACAAAACAGGGTACACGAATTCAAATCTTTGAAAACCCCTGTGATTCTTTGCTGCGCTTCAGGTAACAGAAGTGGAATTGCATCTCAATTTTTAAATAACCAAGGAATCGAATGTGTTAATGCCGGTTCTTGGTTGGACGTAAACTATTATCAATCCTTAAGTGTATAAAGTATGATACCATTTTTAAAAAACATATTTGGTTTAGGTCCAAAAACCGATTACAAAGCACTTGTCAATCAAGGTGCTGAAATCATTGATGTGAGAACCAAGGGAGAATTCACCTCAGGCCATATCAAAGGCTCCAAAAACATTCCTTTGAACACACTTAACAACAACCTGAGATTATTAAAAGACAAAGAGAAAACATATTTGCTTTGTTGTGCTTCCGGAATGAGAAGCGGCAATGCAAAAAACATTTTAAAGTCAAAAGGGTACCTCAATGTGCACAATGCCGGTAATTGGCAAAGTCTAAAAAATAAATTGTAGATGAAAAAAAGATTGTTTTCCGGTTGGAATATACAACGCATTGCATTTCTTCTTATGGGCGTACTTCTTTTAGTGCACACGATAATGGATGGGCAACTAATTGGTGTTCTACTGGGAATCTACATCACTGCAATGGGACTTTTCGGTTTTGGATGTGCCGCAGGAAATTGCAGCCTTAAGGAAACCAAAAAATGATGTTAATATTTTGACCACAATTTTGTTTTAAACTATCTTTAAAACAAAAATGTTTGGACTGTTTAAAAAGAAAAGTAAAGAAGAAATACTTCAGGAAAAGTATAAAAAGCTTTTAAAGGAATCCTTTGATTTGTCAAAAACAAATCGCTCTGCAAGTGATAAAAAACAAGCAGAAGCTCAAGCTGTTTTAGATGAAATAGAATCTCTAAAAGATTAAAAAATCCCGCCTGTTTTAACAACAGAGCGGGAAATTTTTAGAAATGCAAACCTGTAAGCCGGGTTCTGTCTTATCCTCCTAAGCCTTGGCGAAGGAGGTAACCCCTATCATTTATCTGGCCATAACATTACTGTTAAGATCTATCTGCCTACCCTCCGGCATCGGGCGAGTAACCCTCAAGCACCGGTTTACGTGGCATTTCACCGCATAGAGTTTACCTGGTTTCACTACAGCATTACCTGTACATTCTTTCTGTTGCACTTGTCCTATCCCCAACAAAGTTGGGGACGACGGGTGTTACCCGCTATGCTACTCTTTGGTGCCCGGACTTTCCTCCATCCGTCAAAGGCGGACAGCGATAAGGCGGTTTGCGATGCAAAGTTACGACATACTTGTTAATATCTATTCAGAAAAAAAGTAAGATACTTTCAAAGAAAATTATTTCAATATGTATATTTGCTACACGCACTCTTTCTATGGAACATTTTATAGTATCTGCCCGAAAATACCGCCCCACCACTTTCAAAAGTGTTGTGGGTCAACAGGCTATTACCAATACACTTGAAAATGCCATAGAAAACAATCACTTGGCACAAGCATTACTTTTTACCGGTCCGAGAGGAGTAGGTAAAACAACCTGTGCCCGCATCTTGGCTAAACGCATCAACCAAAAAGAAACACAGGACCCTAATGAGGATTTTGCATTTAATATTTTTGAACTTGACGCAGCTTCCAACAACTCGGTCGATGACATAAGAAGTCTCACAGACCAAGTGCGCATACCACCCCAAACCGGAAATTACAAAGTCTATATAATCGACGAGGTGCATATGCTCTCTCAAGCAGCTTTCAATGCGTTTCTAAAAACATTGGAAGAACCACCCAAGCACGCCATATTTATTTTAGCAACGACAGAAAAACACAAAATAATACCCACCATTTTATCGCGTTGCCAAATATTTGATTTTAAAAGAATTACAGTAACCGATATTAAAAATCATCTTGCAGAAATCGCTCAAACTGAAGGTATAAATGCAGAAGACGATGCGTTGCACATCATTGCTCAAAAAGCCGATGGTGCATTGAGAGACGCCCTTTCAATTTTTGACCGCGTAGTAAGCTTTTCAGGCAAAAATCTAACACGGCAAGCCGTTACAGAAAATTTAAATGTCCTGGATTATACCACCTATTTTGAAACAACTGAGTTTTTGCTAAACAATGACATCCCGGGAGCATTGATGCTTTTTGATGAAATTCTAGCTAAAGGATTTGATGGTCACCATTTCATCTCAGGACTCGCTTCGCATTTCAGAGATTTACTTGTTTGCAAACACCAGTCAACAATCGCTTTACTTGAGGTAGGTGAACAAATCAAAGTGAATTATTTTGAACAAACACAAAAAGCAACCTCAGAATTTCTTCTTAAAGGGATAGAAATTGCAAATGAGTGTGACTTAAAATACAAAACCAGTAAAAACCAAAGACTCCTTGTTGAGCTCTCCTTAATGCAACTCGCTTCCATCACTGCTGTTGATGAAAAAAAAAAACCACAACGCTTCATTCAACCCCCACAACCTAAAGTAACAGAAAAAAACTTTGAAAACGCAACAAAAGCAGAAGCAACATCAAGCCCAAAACCTTATCCCAACACATCAGAAGCACTAAATGCAAATTCAGAAACCGCAGTCGCTGAAAAAGAGCCCTCAAACGATGCGTCTCCTCAACCGGAACAAAAACAAAAGTCTATTCCTGAGCGTAATGCAGAGAGAATTTCTGCTCTTTCGCTGAAAAGCATACAACAGAAAAGACAGTTACAGGAAGAATTAAAGAAAAGGGAAGTAAAAACTGAAAAACTTCCTGAAGATCCTTTTTCTGAAATAGATTTACAGGTCGCCTGGAAAGAATATGCACGTTTACTGGAGAAAAAAGGAGAGCATATCATCGCCTCCCATCTGGATATGGTATTACCCACTTGTAAACACAATACTATTCAGGTTTCATACCCAAACGAAACAATCAAGGTTGAACTGGAACGTTCACAACAATATTTATTAAATTTTCTTTCTAAAAAACTCAATAATCACAGTCTTTCATTAACTATAGATGTAAATGAAAATCATCAAAAAAATTATGTTTATACCCCAAGGGAAAAATTTGAAAAACTCAGGGAAAAATACCCAATAATGGATACTCTTAAAAAGACTTTTGATCTTGATGTATAATAAAAAGTATATTCCTGCTAAAAAATCAATAATTTAAAATGAAAATATACACAAAAACAGGCGACAAGGGAACAACAGCTCTTTTTGGTGGAACACGAGTTCCCAAACATCATATACGTATTGAAAGCTATGGAACTGTTGATGAATTAAACTCCCACATTGGGCTCATCAGAGATCAGAATATACAACCGGAGCATAAAGAATTACTAAATCACATTCAAGATCGACTCTTTACAATTGGAGCAATACTGGCAACTGACCCAAATAAAGCCATTTTAAAAAGCGGGAAAGAACGATTAAATATTCCCAAAATAAGTGATGAAAACATTGCTCTATTGGAAACCACTATGGATATGATGAATGAGGAATTACCACAAATGACTCATTTTATATTGCCCGGTGGCCATCAAACAGTGTCATTCTGTCACATAGCTCGTTGTGTTTGTCGCAGGGCAGAGCGTCAAACCAGCTTTTTGAATGACAATGAGCCGGTTGACCCTAAGGTTTTGATGTACCTCAACAGACTCTCTGACTACCTTTTTGTACTGGCACGAAAGTTGTCACATGAACTACAAGCAGTAGAAATAAAATGGATTCCCGAAAAGAAAGATTAACAATTATTTAATCTAATATATTCCATTGATTTTCAAGCGCTTAAATTAATTAAATAAAAGTTCTTAAAAATATAGTAGAAATAATTCTTTTTTTTCTTGACTTTCTAAACTAAAAAATTATTTTTGCAAAAAATTAAACCGTAGTGTATGTACTGGACATTAGAATTGGCATCTTATTTAAGTGATGCCCCCTGGCCTGCCACAAAAGATGAACTAATTGATTATGCAATTAGAACCGGAGCACCTCTAGAAGTTGTAGAAAACCTGCAAGCGATTGAAGATGAGGGTGATGCATATGACTCCATCGAAGAAATTTGGCCAGATTATCCCACAGATGAAGATTATCTTTGGAATGAAGATGAATATTAATAACCATTAAAATAGAATAGAAAGTCTCGACAGAGGCTTTTTTTTTGCTTAAATTTGAAGCATTCAATAGAATAAAACATTATGACAGTTCTTGATAAAATTTTAAAAGTATTTGTTGGTGATAAATCCAAAAAAGACGTGGGACAAATTATGCCCATCGTCAACCAAATAAAAAAGTTTGAATCTGAAATTGAAAAACTTTCATTGGATGAACTCAGAGCCAAATCTGATTTTTTTCGACAAAAAATAGCAGACTCCAGAAAAGAGCTTGATGCAGAGGTTAAAAAATTAACCGAGGAAGCAAATGATTCAAACGATATCAACAGAAATGAAGACATTTATGCAGAAATAGACAGACTCAAAGATGAAATTTATGCCATCGAAAAGAGTGTCCTCGACGAGATCCTTCCCGAGGCATTTGCAGTTGTAAAAGAAACCGCCAAACGTTTTGTTAAAAACAAATCGCTTGAAGTTACTGCAACTCAGTTTGACCGTGAACTCTCTGCTACAAAAGAGTATGTTACCCTAAATGGAGACAAAGCCGTTTGGTCAAACTCCTGGGATGCAGCCGGAAAAGAAATCACCTGGGACATGGTGCATTATGACGTTCAGCTCATTGGTGGTATTGCTTTGCATCAGGGAAAAGTTGCAGAGATGCAAACAGGTGAAGGAAAAACCCTTGTGGCTACCCTGCCCGTCTATTTAAATGCCCTTGCTGGAAATGGAGTACACCTAGTTACAGTCAACGATTACCTGGCCAAACGTGACAGCGCCTGGATGGCACCCATTTTTCAATTTCACGGTCTAAGTGTTGACTGTATTGACTATCACCAGCCTAACTCAGAAGAACGAAGAAAAGCCTATAATGCAGACATCACTTATGGGACAAATAATGAATTTGGCTTTGATTATTTGAGGGATAATATGGCACATGCTCCAACCGATTTGGTTCAACGCCCGCATCACTATGCAATTGTCGATGAGGTAGATTCGGTTTTGATTGATGATGCAAGGACACCTTTGATTATATCAGGCCCTGTGCCGGAAGGTGACCGCCACGAATTTACCGAGTTAAAACCACAAATTAGTGAATTGGTTGATATCCAAAGGAAATTGTTGACCGGCGTTTTAGCTGAAGCTAAGAAACTCATAAAAGAAGGTGATACCAAAGAAGGTGGTCTCAAATTGCTTCGTGTTTTCAGAGGGTTGCCAAAAAACAAAGCTTTGATCAAATATCTTTCGGAAGAAGGAATCAAACAAATTCTTCAAAAAACCGAAAATTTCTATATGCTTGATAACAACAAGGAAATGCCCAAGGTTGATGCCGAACTGTATTTTGTTATTGACGAAAAAAACAATCAAATTGAGCTTACAGATAAAGGCATTGATTTCCTTTCCGGAGAAAAGGAACCCGACTTTTTTGTGATGCCCGAAATGGGTATTGAAATTGCCAATATTGAAGCCAAAGGTCTGGACAAAGAAGAAGAAGCAAAAGAAAAAGAAGAACTCTTCAGAGAATTCTCCATAAAAAGTGAACGCATCCACACCATGAGTCAGCTTCTTAAAGCCTATGCCCTTTTTGAAAAGGACACCCAATATGTGGTGATGGACAATAAAGTGATGATTGTAGATGAGCAAACCGGTCGTATTATGGACGGTCGCCGTTACAGTGACGGTTTACATCAGGCTATTGAAGCCAAAGAGAATGTTAAGATTGAAGCGCTTACCCAAACTTTTGCAACCATTACGCTTCAAAACTATTTCAGGATGTACCGCAAACTGGCCGGTATGACCGGTACAGCAGTCACAGAAGCCGGTGAACTCTGGGAAATTTACAAGCTCGATGTGGTGGAAATACCCACAAACAGACCCATCGCCAGAGATGACAGACAAGATAAAATTTACAAAACAAAACGGGAGAAGTACAATGCCGTTATTGAAGAAGTCGTTGAACTTTCAAACGCTGGAAGACCGGTACTCATCGGTACTACCTCTGTTGATATTTCTGAATTATTGAGTAAAATGCTTGCCATTAGAAAAATAAAGCACAATGTATTGAATGCAAAACTTCACAAAAAAGAAGCGCAAATTGTAGAAGAAGCCGGTCACGCCGGTATTGTGACTATCGCCACAAACATGGCGGGTCGTGGAACCGACATCAAGCTCTCAGACGAAGTGAAAAAGGCCGGTGGTCTTGCCATCATTGGTACAGAACGTCACGATTCCAGACGTGTGGACAGACAGCTAAGAGGTCGTAGTGGTCGTCAGGGAGACCCCGGTAGTTCTCAATTTTATGTTTCGCTAGAAGACAATTTGATGCGCCTCTTCGGAAGTGAAAAAATTGCCAAATTGATGGACAGAATGGGATTGAAAGAAGGTGAAGTAATTCAACATTCTATGATTTCAAAGTCCATTGAACGTGCACAGAAAAAAGTTGAAGAAAACAACTTTGGTATTAGAAAACGATTGCTGGAATATGATGACGTGATGAATGCCCAACGTGAAGTAATTTACAAGCGCAGATACCACGCACTCTTTGGAGAACGATTGAAGGTGGATATTGCCAATATGATTTATGACACTTCAGAAGTTATTGCTGAATCAAACAAACTCGCCCAGGATTATAAGAATTTTGAATTTGAACTCATTCGTTTCTTCTCCATCAGTTCGCCGGTAACCGAAGAAGAGTTTGAGAAAAAAGAAATGCTTGAAATTGCCGGAACTGTTTATAAAGCAGCATACTCCCATTTTCAGGAAAAAATGATTCGCAATGCAGAGATTGCTTATCCGGTTATAAAAAGTGTGTATGAAAAACAAAAGGATTTATACAAACGCATTTTGGTTCCATTCAGTGACGGAGTCAAAACGTTGAATGTAGCGACAGACCTTGAAAAGGCTTATGAAACTGAAGGAAAACAATTAATCCTTGACTTTGAAAAAAACATCACACTCGCCATTATTGATGATGCGTGGAAAACGCATTTACGTAAAATGGACGAACTCAAACAGTCTGTTCAGTTGGCGGTGCATGAGCAAAAGGATCCGCTTTTGATTTATAAGTTTGAAGCTTATGAATTATTCAAGGTGATGATTGAGAAAGTGAATAAAGATGTGGTTTCCTTCTTGTTTAAAGGTGAATTGCCTCAACAAGACCAGGCACAGATTCAGGAAGCGCGATTGCGAAAGCCAAAAGAAAACCTACGCACTCAAAAAGATGAAATCCCCAACATGGATGAACGTGCAGCACAATCAAGGGCTGCCGGAAACACACAGGGACAACAACAAGGAGTCACTGAAACCATCGTTAGAGACAAACCAAAAATTGGTCGCAACGACAAAGTCACCATCAAGCATGTGATGAGTGGTGAAACTAAAGAAATGAAGTTTAAACAAGCCATCCCATTACTTGATAAAGGGGAATGGGTGTTGATGGATTAAGGATTTTAGAAATTTTTCAAAAAAAAAAGGTTGAAAACTTTATTTCAACCTTATTTATATTTTTTGGTTTCTCTATCTTTCTAATGTCATTTCTAAAGTAATAGAAATTTCAATTCCATCTTCTATTATATTTTGCTCTGTAAGTAAAACCATTTTATTCTGAGTCAATTGAATGATTTGAGATGTTTGTTCTTCACCTGTATTACTATCAATTACTACCATTTGGTTGCCTTCAATACTCCAACTACCAGTGCTAAAATCATCTGATAAATCTACAGGATACTCTTCAGTTTGGTTTTGACCCATAAAATTAACAGTTAAAACAATAGTATATGAACCGAATGATTCAACAGTATTTGGGTTTTCAGAGAAAACGACTTGTGCATCAAAATCTTTTCCAAAACCATCGTAAGTCAACGTTAAGGTTTGGCCATCAAAAACAACTTCTGATTCGCCTTCATAATCAAGCCCTGTTACATCCCAGCTTCCTGTGATATCAACAGTTAAATCAACTTGGTTGTTTTCATTATCATCGTCACTACTACATGCTGTAAATAAAAATAAAATTGGAATAAATAATAAAAATAATTTTTTCATAGTTTTTGTTAAATTAATTAGCCGGCAAAACTATAATTAAATATTAAATTATCATCAATAATCTTTCATTTTAATTACTTTTAAACTTTTGGGATGATTTTTGATTGGTATATTTGTAAAAAATTTGAAAGTGAAACACAACTTCAGCATTGTACTTTTTTTCCTTACCGGATTCTTGTTTTCTCAAGAGTTTGGATCTAAATTTTTTACGATAAATGAAAACTCGTTACCTCAGGTTTTTACAATAGACAACAGCTATTTTGTAAAGAAGCATACCACCAGTGCATTTCCAAAAAGTATGGGAATTACTGCAACTAATTACTGGCAACCCGTGAGTATGTTGGATGCAATAAACAGACAGGACGCCTATTTAAACAGACGGAATACCTCTCAAAATAAAATTACAGCAGAGTCTTTAGGCTTTAGGAAAATCATAGAAAAAGAAAGTGCTATAAAAGTGGAGGTTAATGATCCTTATTATTTAAGAAGGAATTCTGTGAGAAATACTGTTTACAGAGATGCTTCTATGCCTTTTTTATACAATCCTTACTATAACAACACCCCCCGAATTTCAGATTTTTAATAGTTACTTTAAAAGTCGTTCTAGTTCTTTTTTATAGCTAGTGAAGTTAGAAAGATTGTTATGCCCTCCCCTTTTAATGGTAACAAAATGTTTTCCGCCGGCAGGCGATGCCAACTCAAATAGCTTTTTGCCCGAATTATAAGGCACAACATTGTCGTCAGTTCCATGAAAAATAACCGTTTTACAGTTTACTTTTTTGATATATTCATTGCTTTTAAACTCATATTTAATAAGATATTCTACAGGAAAAATGGGAAATCTTTTTTTTGCTACTGAGGTTAAATTGTAAAATGGAGTTTCTAAAAGTAGTAGATTTGGGTTGTTTTCAGCTGCAAGTTTTGTAGCAAAAGCAGTCCCTAAAGACCTTCCGTAAAGGATGATTTCGTTTTCTTTATATCGTTTTGAAATATAGTCATAAAACAACTGAGCATCCTCATATAAAGCCGATTCACTAATCTTTCCGGTACTTTTTCCATAGCTTCTGTAGTCCATCACTAAAACATCCCAATTGTATTTAGTAAAAGAAGAAGTGATTTCGCCCCAGCGGGATAAATCACCGGCATTTCCATGGAAATAAAGAATAACGCCTTTAGGATTTTGTGATTTAAAATGGATGGCATTTAAAAGTGCCCCATCTTTTGTTTCTAAATTGATTTCTTCAAAGGGTTCAGAAAACTGATATACATATTCAGCAGGCAATTTACTGGGTAAAAAAATTAGCTTTTCCTGAAAAAGTGTAAGTGCAGCGATGAGCATAACATATAAAATGACAAGTGTGTATACTATTTTTTTAAACATTGTTTGAGGCTTTCTTACCGTGCTCTACCTTAAAGCTACTTCCTTCAAGATCAATTTTCACTTTAGTGGAATGAATGATTTCTGAAAGCATTTTGTGATAGGACTCAAACTGATTTAAGTTTTTATGCCCTCCCCCAATGACGGCATACAATCGGGTGTTTTTAGGGTTTAACTGTGAAAGTTTGATGCTGCTTTTAAAGGGGATTAATTTGTCTTTGGTGCCATGTAAAATGTGGATGGGACATTTGACATATTTGATCCATTTGTATGTGGGTAATGGATATTTCATCAATAAAGAAAGTGGCATAAAAGGCATGTAGCGGGCAGTTACTTTAGTAAGGCTGTAATAAGGTGCGTCGAGTATCAACATTCTGGGGTGGTTAAGAGATGCTAATTTGGTCGCAAAACCAGAACCCAGAGAGCGACCATATAAAATGATGTATCGTTCCAAAACCCGTTCCTTGATTTTATCATAAACAAGCTGCAGGTCATTGTGAATGGCTTTTTGAGTGCGTCTTCCGGTACTTTTTCCAAACCCCCTGTAATCAAGCATAATAACTTCAAATTGATGGCGTGTAAAGTCAACTGCAAATTTTCCCCAGCCTTTAATGCTTTTTGAATTTCCCTTTAAATAGAGTACAATTCCTTTTGGGTTTTCCACTTTAAAATGCAATCCATTGATAATTGCACCATCTGTAGTCGTTAGGTTGTATTCCTCAACTTGTTGATTTTCATAATAAAATTCAAAATCCTTTGGAAGTTTTTCTGGCTTGAATAACAAATAATCCTGAAGATAATACAAAAGGATACTTATAACAACATAAACCGTAAGTATGATAAGCGTTATGTATAACCAGTGTGGCATCAGATTCATTTAGCGGTTCAAAAATAAAAAGCCTGTCACTTTAAAAGTAACAGGCAAGTTATAAAAAATAATGATTCATTATTTGATTAAAGAAACAGATTTTACTTTTCCTTCCATTTCAATTTTACAGAAAAAGATGCCGCTTTTAAGCATCTCTGAAGAAATCACAATGAATTCTTCTGAAGATGTTGTATTTGAAAGGAGTCTTCCGTTTGTATCATAAAGCGTGATATTAAGTGAAAGATTCTGAGTATTTTTTAGTACAAACTCGTTATTTTTTGAAATCGTGTTGATAAAATACACCTCATCTAATAATGCATTGGACGATAAACTAAGAAAGTCAAAGAAGAAAGATTCAGAGGTTACCAAACATATTGGTGATGCCTGAAAACCTACTTCAACTGTATAGTTTCCACTTTCTAAAGGGGTGTAAAAGAAAGTGTCTGCTCCATCAATTAATTCATCTTCTAGAAACCACTTATAGCTTAGTCCATTTTCAGTAGTATATAATACCCCATCAACTTCTTCTATCTCAACTTCTTCTCCAACAACATCAAAGACAACAGGAACGCCACTAGATAGCCAGAATTGAGGACATTGTGGATAAGACACTTCCAGTAAGTAAGAACCTGCTTCAAATACTTCATAAAAATCCTGAGGGCCTTCGTAAACAATCTCTCCATCTTTCAGCCACCTGAATAAACTTGGTCCGGCAAAAGCATTTGAAATTATTGAGGACTCTCCAAAACATAGTGTTGTGTCTGGATCGTGTTCAATTGCAGGATTTAAAAATATCCAGGTGTCAAATAAAATTTCGTTAGAATCTTCAGTACAGCCATCATCTGTAATGGTAACAAATACATAAGCAAAACCAAGGTCACCGGCAACTATACTTAGTGTATTGTTTGTTTCATCTGTAAAATCTGTAGGCGTTCCACCGGGTGAAAATTTATATTTCCACTGGTAGCTGTCATACCCTGCCGGAGCCGTAAAAACAATAACCTGATCAGAACACTGAACCTGATTTCCGCCACTTAAATCAGGGTCTGATGTAATTGTACTGTCAAATGCACATTGTGCTGAAACAATGTTTCCCACTAAAAAAAGAAACATTAATAAAATAATTTTTTTCATACGTTTTATTTTTGATTGATGTTGTCTTAAAGACGAAACTATTAAAAAATGTTTCACAAAAAAGCTTAAGTAAAAAAACCAGACACATCATATGGGTCTGGCTTAGTATACTAGGTCATTTAAAAACCTTTATTTTTTGTGCATAAAAGCTTGCTTTCCAAGAAGCTCCTCCTCGGTTTCCACGTGACTATCATCTGGCACACAACAATCCACGGGACATACGGCAGCACATTGAGGCTCCTCGTGAAATCCTTGACATTCTGTACATTTATCTGGCACTATGTAATAAACTTCGTCACTTACAGGGATTTGAACGGCATCTGCATCCACCTCCTTACCGTTTGGAAGCACCACTTTTCCTTCCAAATCAGTTCCATCTGAATACCTCCAGTCGTCTGCTCCTTCATAAATAGCAGTATTAGGACATTCCGGTTCACAAGCGCCACAATTGATGCACTCATCAGTTATTATAATTGCCATAGCTTTTTCTTTTTCTTTGCGTAAATTTGCACAAAAATAACGCCAAAACATTTCATAACCAAATTGCATCATGACATTAACAGAACGTAAACAAGCTTTTATAAAACTCGGAGAATTCATATCGCAATTTGTCGACAACACGCCACTTCAAAAAGAAAATATCCCTAAAAATGATTCATTTTTTGAGGGAATGATTCACCAAATAAAACTTGCAGAAGAACACAACGGCTGGTTTACCAGTGATAATATTCAATTTGCCCTGAAAAGTTGGTCTGAAGCACTCACAGAATCAAACCTCAACCAATGGTTATCCAATTATAAATTTGAAAACAACAACCCCAAAACAGTTGCTATCATTATGGCTGGAAATATACCTTTAGTGGGTTTTCACGATTTTCTATCGGTTTTGATAAGTGGTCATAAGGTTTTGGTTAAACAATCTTCAAAAGACAAGCAACTTCTGCCCTATCTCGCTAAATACCTGGAACATACAACCCCCGACTTCAAAGGGAAAATAACATTTACAAACGAAAAGTTACAAGACTTTGATGCCATTATCGCTACAGGAAGTGATAACACAGCCCGCTATTTTGAATATTATTTTAAAACCATACCCCATATCATCAGAAAAAATAGAAATTCTGTGGCAATTCTTTCAGGAAATGAAACAGAAAGTCAATTGAATGCTTTGGGAGAAGATATTTTTAGGTATTATGGTTTGGGCTGTCGAAATGTATCAAAACTTTTTGTTCCTAAAGAATACAACTTTGATCAATTTTACAAGGCTGTTTATTCTTGGCATTATTTGGTTGACAAACAAAAATATGCCAACAATTATGACTACAACAAAGCGGTCTATTTGATGAGCGAATTCAAATTCCTAGACAATGGTTTTTTTATGCTGAAAGAAGATAAAAATTACAGCTCTCCTATTGCTACCTGTTTTTTTGAAACCTACAACTCTATAGATGAGTTAAAGCATAAAATTGAAAATGAAAGTGAGTCTATACAATGTGTTGTGGCTTCAGGGTTTACAAAAAATGAAGTCGCATTCGGAAAAACACAACAACCACACCTTTGGGAATATGCAGACAATATAGACACTGTTGATTTCTTGTTAAAAATTTAATATAAAGAGGCTTACTTTTAACTGATTAGTGAGTATTTTAGCAAACTTAAAATAGTTCCAAACTTCATTCAACAGTTTTCATGAAAAAACACAATTTTAGCGCAGGTCCCAGCATTTTACCTCAAGAGGTTTTTAAGGAAGCAGCAGCAGCAATTCTCGATTATAACAATTCCGGTTTATCCATCCTTGAAATTTCTCACCGAAGCAAGGATTTCATCGCTGTAATGGAAAAAGCAAAAAGCCTTTCTCTTGAATTATTGGGCCTTGAAAATAAAGGATACCAAGCATTATTTCTTCAAGGAGGCGCCAGCACACAATTTGTTATGCTCGCTCAAAATTTACTGGAAAGTAAAGCTGCCTATCTCAATACAGGCACCTGGTCTGACAAAGCCATCAAAGAAGCACGCTTTTTTGGTGAAGTCATTGAAATTGCCTCCTCAAAAGATAAAAACTACAACTACATTCCAAAAAATTATGAAATTCCTGATGATGTAGATTATTTTCACTGCACCAGTAATAACACTATTTATGGAACTCAATTAAAAGAGTTTCCAAAAGCAAACACACCTCTGGTTTGTGATATGAGCAGTGATATTTTCTCCAGGAATATCGATTTTTCCCAGTTTAGTTTAATTTATGCAGGAGCTCAAAAAAACATGGGACCGGCAGGTACCACGCTTGTCATCATAAAAGAATCAATACTGAATAAGGTGAGCAGAGCCATACCTAATATTTTAAATTACAACTCCCACATCGATAAAGAAAGCATGTACAATACACCTGCTGTATTTGCTGTATATGTATCAATGCTCAATTTACAATGGCTAAAAGCCAGAGGCGGTGTTGCTGCAATCGAAAAACAAAACAATGAAAAAGCAGCATTGCTTTACAGTGAAATAGACAGAAACTCTCTTTTTGAAGGTTTTGTTTCCCGAGATGAAGATCGCTCTGCTATGAACGCCACCTTCAATCTAACTGACGAAACATTTAAAGAACCCTTTGAAACACTTCTTAAAGAAGCCGGTATAAGCGGACTCAACGGTCACCGAAGTGTGGGTGGTTACCGCGCTTCAATGTACAACGCAATGCCTCTTGAAAGTGTTCAACTTCTTGTAGAAGTAATGCAAGAATTAGAAAATAAAATATAAATTAATCTAAAAATCCTCAAAAGTCCCCCTCTTTTGGCGGGGGATTTAGGGGGAGGAAAACAGTTTCACCATTAACCATAATTCATGAAAGTATTAGCAAACGACGGAATCTCACAAAGCGGAATTGATGCACTGGAAAAAGCAGGAATTGAAGTAATTACTACAAAAGTTGCCCAGGAACAATTGAGCAATTATGTCAATCAACATCAAATTGATGTTGTTTTGGTTCGCAGTGCAACTACTGTTAGAAAAGAAGTTATTGACGCCTGTCCCTCCATAAAAATAATAGGCCGAGGCGGTGTGGGTATGGACAACATTGATATGAATTATGCCCGTGAAAAAGGCATCAAAGTAATCAACACACCGGCAGCCTCATCTGCATCTGTAGCCGAACTGGTTTTTGCACATCTTTTTACCGGAGTACGCTTTCTGCATGATTCAAACAGAAATATGCCACTGGAGGGCGACAGCAAGTTTTCTGAATTAAAAAAATCCTATGCCAAAGGACTGGAGTTAAGAGGAAAAACCATAGGTATTGTTGGCATTGGAAGAATTGGCCAGGAAGTCGCAAAAATAGCATTGGGGCTTGGAATGAATGTGATAGCTTGTGACAAATTTATAGAAAGTGTTTCTATAGATGTAAGTCTATATAACGGAGAATCTATAATGGTGAAAATTGATACAATCCCTCTTGAAGAAGTCTTGAAGAACAGTGATTTTATTTCTATGCACGTGCCTGCTCAAAAAGAGTATATTATAAATAAAGAAGCAATGGGTCTTATGAAACAAGGTGCGGCAATTATTAACGCAGCCCGTGGAGGTGTGATTGATGAGGTCGCTTTAATTGAAGCTTTAGACAGTGGTAAGTTGAGTTTTGCCGGATTAGACACTTTCGAGAACGAGCCCAATCCCGCAATCAAAGTTTTAATGCATCCCAAAGTATCACTTACACCGCATATTGGCGCTGCGACTCTTGAAGCTCAGGATCGTATAGGAACAGAACTCGCCATTCAAATAATAAATCATTTTAAATCGTAAAAGTTATGGCAACAATTTTAGAATTACTGAACAGTGACCTTGGGAAGCAAATTATTAAAGGCGCCAGTGCACAAACCAATGCCCCGGAAGATAAAACAAGTCAAGTCGTAAGTATGGCATTGCCTTTACTTTTAGGAGCAATGAAAAAAAATGCTTCAACCCCTGAGGGTGCAAGTGGTTTGTTAAAAGCCCTACAATCAAAACACGATGGAAGCATCGTCAATAACTTGGGCACCTATTTTCAGGGAGGAGTTGACCAGACAGATTTAAAAGACGGAGAGGGCATTTTAAAACACGTTTTGGGAAGCAAAAGAACTAATTTAGAAAATGCCTTGAGTCAAAAATCAGGTTTGGACAGCAATAGTGTTGCTCAAATTTTAAAAGTTGCCGCTCCCATTGTTATTGGTATGCTTGGCAAAGAAGCCAAAGAAAAAAATGTTTCTAATGAAAGTGGACTCGCTGATGTTCTAGGGAGCTTGATTGGCGGAAAATCTAAAAAAGAACAATCGATGCTTCATTCCATTTTAGACGCAGATGGAGATGGAAGTATCATTGATGATATTGCAGGAATGGTTTTGGGAGGCTCCAAAACCACTAAAAAGTCATCAGGTCTTGGAGGACTGCTTGGAGGATTATTTAGGAAATAACAAAAAGCCGCTTTCCTTTAAATTTAGTATCTTTGTGGTCTATGAAGTATTTATTTACCATATTGATATTTGGTATTTTGGTCTACGGTTGTGACACCTCAAAATCTGCTATTGAAACAGATTCAACAAATGTTGCACTTTCAGATACTGTTAAAATTGTTAATGATAGCATTGAATATGAAATCATTATCATAGAACCCGGCTTCAATGCCTGGCTGGTTACGCAACCACCAAAAGGCTATTATGGGTTGAATTACCTTGAAAGTAGAAATCAAGTTTATGTAACTGAATACAATTACAGGGTTTATGCACCGGGTTTTAATAAAAATCTTTATGTGCAGGAAATAAATTATGACCCATTAATCTCCTATGGCCTTGAAGTCAATTACCTTCTCTACAATTATTTTAAATTTTTTGAAAAAACCTACAATCAAAAACTAAGATGAACAAGCTTAAAAAAAGATGGGGCATCAGATCAAACCGTCAATTAGTAGTCATTTTTATTGTTTTTGGTATAACCGGATCTCTGGCAACAATAATAGCTGAACCTTTAACAATACTTTTAGGAATTTCTCCAGACTATTGGTTATTTTGGCCTCTCAGAATTTTATTGATTATACCCATCTATCAACTTATTTTAGTGGTAGTTGGTTGGATTTTTGGAGAATTTAATTTCTTTAAGAATTTTGTAAAAAAAATGTTTCAAAGAATCTCATTTAGATAAAACCAAATTTAGCATTGAAAAAAGAAATAAAAATATCTTCTAAGCTTACAGCCATTTTTTTGGGTGTCGCTTTGTTGTTTTCTTTTTCTTCCCAAGCATTACATATTTTTAGTCACAGCGATTTTGAGCATTGCACTGAAACAGGTACAACCCATTTTCACAAATTAGAAACCGGTTGTGATATTTTCGATTTTCACATTACTCCGGTACTAAGCCTTTCAAACCATAGCATACAACCGCAAATAATTTCAAATTTTAAGACTATATTTCCTCCTGTTGAGGACAAAATAACTTTTACTTCAACTTTTCAAATCAATTTAAGGGGTCCCCCAAAAAGCGCATAACTTAAATTTTCTTTTTTAATTATTCTTTTTTGCGACAGCAAAATAACAGCACTATGCGCCTTTTTTTAATTGTATTTTTTATAAGCATTCAGTCTTATTCTCAGAACTGTAATCAGACTTTAACCGGTCGGGTTGTTGACTTTCACGATGGAAGTCCGCTCTCTGGTGCTGTTCTTATTGTTGCGGGTCTCGAGAAATTTGCACAGACTGATTTGAATGGTTACTTCAGGGTCGAGAATCTATGTGAAGGCAACTATACATTGCAAGTTTCTCATCCTGAATGTGATACAAAAGCAATACAATTTACAATTCCTAACGAAGGCTCACTAAGCATTAGGCTTGAGCACCATCTTGAAGAATTGGATCAAGTGACCGTAAAAGGAAGTGCGGCTATTGATTATGTCGCCACACAACGTGAAAATCGTATAGAAAAAGAGGATATTGAAAATTTAAGTTATGCTTCTTTGGGAGATGCTTTAAAAATGCTTTCAGGGGTGTCGTCCTTAAATACCGGTAGTACGGTAGTGAAACCTGTTATTCAAGGATTACATAGCAGCCGAGTTCTTATTATGAATAATGGTGTGAGAATGCAGGATCAGGAATGGGGTGTGGAACACGCTCCCAATGTTGATTTAAATACTGCCGGGAGTATTTCAGTTATTAAAGGAGCTTCTGCCCTTCAATATGGAGGTGATGCTGTTGGCGGAATTGTTTTGGTAGAACCACAACGCATCATCAGAAAAGACTCACTCTTTGGAAGAACTGTTTTGACGGGTTCGACCAATGGAAGGGGCGGTACACTTACCTCATCTTTTACAAAAACAAAAGAATCCGGTTGGTATGGAACCCTTCAGGGAACTTTAAAGCGTTTTGGTGATTTTGAAACGCCAGATTATGTGTTAAGCAACACAGGGCAGTTTGAAAAAGCAGCCGCTCTTAGATTTGGACTTAACAAATTCACCTATGGTTTTGAAGGATATTATTCATTTTTTAATTCTGAAACAGGAATTTTAAGAGCTTCACATTTGGGAAATGCGCAAGATTTGTTTTCAGCAATTAACAGTGACAAACCACTTGTTATAAACGATTTTACTTATTCCATTGAAAACCCAAAGCAAGATGTTACTCATCATCTCGCAAAAGCCAAGTTTTTCAAGCGCATTAGTAACTTCGGAAAATTGGAAATGCAATATGATTTTCAGTTTAACAATCGACTTGAATTTGATATTAGAAGAGGAGGCCGTGGAGATAAACCAGCTGTTGATTTAGAATTAACAACACATACACTATCAACAGATTTAAGTTATGATGCAAATTCAAAATTTAAAGCAAATGGTGGTTTGTTAGTTCGCTACCAAAACAATTTTGCAAACCCTGATACCGGAGTGAGACGTTTGATCCCGGATTATGATAAATATGATTTAGGGATTTACGCTCTTGGAAAATATGCCCTGAATGACCAATGGAAACTTGAAGGAGGTTTACGCTTTGATTACAACCATCTGGACGCAAAAAAGTTTTACCGAAAATCTCTCTGGGAAAGCCGTGGTTATGCCAATGATTTTCCTGAAATTATTATAGAAGATTTTGGAACTCAATTACTAACAAATCCGGTTTTTGACTTTTACAATATTTCCGGAACAGTTGGTTTTTCCTATTCTTTTTTAGATGATTATGAGTTGTTAACCAATTATTCATTGGCTACACGAGCTCCCAATCCGTCTGAATTGTTTAGTGAGGGATTGCATCACTCTGCAGCCCGAATTGAAATAGGTGACCTTAGGTTTAATCAAGAAGTAGCACATAAAATTTCTGTTGCCCTAAGTAAAACTTCCGGAAAGTTTCAGTTTACTTTTAATCCATTTTTAAACAGCATCAATGACTTTTTACTCATTGGACCCACAGGCGTGGAACAAACCATTAGAGGGAATTTTCAGGTATGGGAATACAAACAAACAGATTCTTATCTCCTTGGTTTTGATCTCGATGCCAAGATAAATCTTACAGAGCAATTTGATTACATCACCAAGTTTTCATTTGTAAAAGGGTATGAACGTAAGGATAACATTCCACTTATATCAATGCCCCCTGCAAATTTGAGCTCAGTAATTGAGTATAAAAATCAACGTTTAAACAATCTAAAACTGCAATTGGAAAGTAATTATGTGTTTCGCCAAAATGAATTTCCGGACACCAATTTTGAAGTGTTTTTACCCATTACAGAAACCACAGAAATCTTAGATCTAAGTACCCCGCCAGAAGCCTATCATCTCATAAATTTGAATGCAGATGCTGATTTTAACCTGTTTGGTGAAACTGATTTAAGTTTAGGATTGACAGTAAATAACCTTTTCAACACCAGTTACAGAGATTACCTCAACCGTTTGCGGTTTTTTGCAGACGATTTGGGACGAAATATAGTTTTACGATTAAAAATTAATTATTAATTCAATTTAAACATTTTACATTATGAAAAATTTAAAATTCTTAGCTTTATTTTTTACTGCAACACTCGTTTTAGTGTCTTGTTCAAGCGATGACGACGGCAATGAGCCCATCAATGAAGAAGAAGTTATTACTACTGTTAGAGTTGCTTTAACGGGTGGAAGTAGCCCCATTAATTTAGAATGGAAACAACTTGATGAATCTGCTGCTCCAACGATAACTGTGAGTGGAACTTTAGACCCAAACACAACTTACACAGGTGTAATTACCGTGTTAAATGAATTGGAAAACCCCGCAGATAATATCACAGAAGAGATTGAAGAAGAAGCTGACGAACACCAGTTTTTCTTTTTAACAGGAGGTGGTATAACTATTTCAAACCTTACGTACCTTGATTTTGACGGTGATGGAAACCCGCTTGGGTTGCTTTTCAGTTTTGATACCGGAGAAGCTAGCTTAGGAGACTTTACAATTATTTTAAGGCACGAGCCAAATAAAGATGCAGACGGAGTAAGTGAAGGAAACATTGCTAACGCAGGCGGTGATACTGATATTGAAATAACATTTCCTTTAGAAATTCAGTAACAAGAAAGTATAATTGATACAACAGAAAAAACCCTTCAAATTGAGGGGTTTTTTTATTCTACAATTTCAGCCTCAATGGTATGGGGGTTAATTTTTTCTCGTTTCCAAACAAAAACATACAACCAGGTAAGTGTAAAAGTAGGAATGATATCAAGACCGGGTGAGAGCTCTTCAAGGAAAACAATTATTGCGGCAATTTTTCCACTCTTACCAGGATACATTTTTGTCATTTGAGAGGCTGCAAAAGGTGCCCATATAATATCAAGAAAAGGACCAATACCCGGAAACAAATAGGAAACCATCCCAATCAAATCATATGCTATACCTTTGGAAAGCAATTTATATTTTTCACTCATATTCTAAATACTATAAAAATACAAACGCAAAAGGCATTCCAAAAATTGTTTATTTATCAATGAGTTTTAAAAATTCGCTGCGGGTTTCTATTTTTTCAAAAGCACCCCTAAAACCCGAGGTCGTAGTAACAGAATTTTGTTTTTGAACTCCGCGCATCATCATACACATGTGAGAGGCTTCAATAACCACAGCAACACCTTTGGGCTTTAAAGTAGTATTGATACAATCTAAAATCTCTTTCGTAAGACGTTCTTGAACTTGCAATCTCCTCGCAAATACATCAACCACTCGTGGCAATTTACTCAAGCCCACAATGTGGCCATTGGGGATATAAGCAATATGAGCTTTTCCAAAAAAGGGAAGAATATGATGTTCACACAAAGAGTACAACTCAATATCTTTGACAATGACCATATTCTCATAGTCCTCCTTAAACATGGCACCTTTGAGAATTTGAGCAGCATCCTGTTGGTAGCCTTGGGTCAAAAACTGCATGGCTTTTGCAGCGCGTTCAGGGGTTTTGATGATTCCTTCTCTATGAATATCTTCACCCAAACCGGTTATAATATCGCTAAAGTTCTCCTTTAGAAAATCGGTGGTCTGCTCACTGTATGAATCTATTTTAGTGTATGACTGTATGTTATCCATTTAATTTTTCTTTAAAATAATTATTGAGTTTTTGCACTTTTGGTGAAATGACCAACTGGCAGTAAAGTTGATTTTGATTTTGATTGTAATATTCTTGATGTTCTTCCTCAGCCGGGTAAAAAACAGTAGCTTCTGTGATTTCTGTTACGATTGGATTTTCAAAAACTCGATTATCTTCAAGAGATTTAATATACTCCTCAGCAATTGTCTTTTGTTCTTCATTGTTGTAAAACACCGCACTTCGGTATTGGGTACCTTTGTCATTTCCTTGCCGGTTCAAGGTGGTAGGATCATGAGTAGCAAAAAATACTTCCAACAACTCTTTGTATTGAATCTCGTCAGGATTGAAATAAACCTGAATGGCTTCTGCATGCCCGGTTCTTCCGGTACAAATCTCTCTGTAGCCCGGATTTTTTATCGATCCCCCCGTATATCCGGATAGTACCTTATCAACACCTTTCAGGCGTTGAAAAACAGCTTCAGTACACCAAAAACACCCACCTGCAAAAGTGGCTACCAATAAATTTCTTGAATCTTTCATAGTTTTGTTTAACAAATGTAATTATATTTTAAACACTTTGATTGTCAATTAACTTTTCATTAATATAAAGTATTATTTTTAAATAAGCTTTTTTTGTTATCTAATTATAAATTGCATTTATGCCATCAATTAGTTACTTTCACGATTCCAAAATCATAAAATGATACACGCAGAAAATATACATAAGCACTATGGCGATTTACACGTTTTAAAAGGTGTTTCTCTGGATATAAAAAGTGGCGAAGTTGTTTCTATTGTTGGGGCCTCAGGAGCCGGAAAAACAACTTTGCTTCACATTTTGGGCACACTTGACAATGCCTCAAAAGACTCCGGAAAAGTTGTGATTAATAACACAAACATAAACACACTTAACGGAAAAGAAATAGCAGCTTTCAGAAATAAAAACATTGGTTTTATCTTTCAGTTTCATCAATTATTGCCAGAATTCACAGCTCTAGAAAACGTCTGTATCCCGGCTTTTATAAAAGGCACCCCAAAAGGGGAAGCAGAAGCCAAAGCAGCAAAGTTATTAGACTATCTGGGGCTTTCCAAAAGACATGAACACAAACCCAATGAACTATCCGGCGGAGAGCAACAACGAGTAGCCGTCGCGAGAGCATTGGTAAACGACCCGCTCATTATTTTTGCTGATGAACCCAGCGGAAATTTAGACAGCACATCTGCAGACAATCTTCATAAATTGTTTTTTGACTTGAGAGACGAATTCAAACAAACCTTTGTAATCGTAACCCACAATGAAGAATTTGCAGATATGGCAGACCGCAAACTTGTGATGAGTGATGGTAAAATTATTTCTTAAACTTTGCTGTGAAGGGAATTATTAAACAGTCTGAACTCAAAGAATTTCTTGACGAAAAAGCCTTTCAATACAACGCACCCCAATTTATAACCTCAGACCCAATTCAAATTCCACATCGCTTTACAGCGAAAGAAGATATTGAAATAAGTGCTTTTCTCATCGCAACTATTGCCTGGGGAAACCGAATAAGCATCATCAAAAGTGGTAATAGACTTATTGAACTTTTGGGAAATAATCCTTATGATTTTATTCTAAATCACTCTGAAAAAGAGTTAGCAACGCTTGAAAACTTTGTACACCGCACATTCAACGGAACCGATTTAAAGTTTTTTATTCAATCATTGAAAAACATCTATACAAATCACAAAGGCTTGGAAGATGTCTTCAGAAGAAATGCAAATGAAGACTCTTTGCAACCGGCTATTCACGAGTTTAAAAAAGTATTTTTCAGCATTCCCCATCAGAAACGAACCTTGAAACATATTTCAGACCCTTTGAAAAATAGTGCTGCAAAGCGCATCAATATGTTTTTAAGATGGATGGTGAGACAGGACAATGCCGGTGTGGATTTTGGAATCTGGAAGAGCCTCTCTCCTGCCCTGCTCTCGTGCCCGCTTGATGTTCATAGCGGAAATGTAGCCCGAAAGCTTGGACTTCTTTCGCGGAAGCAAAATGATGCCAAAGCGGTGTATGAATTAGATACCTCATTAAGAAAACTCGACTCCGTTGATCCTGCTAAATATGATTTTGCCTTGTTTGGATTGGGTGTTTTTGAGGGGTTTAAGTGATAAACAAAAAAAGCTGCCCTCCGATTGCGAAGAGGGCAGCCAACTAACTAACCAACCAAATTATTGCTTATCCGCCGGGTGGCGAACAAACTATGAAACTGCAATCATTCTCTTAGGCTTTTGTTTACTTTCCTCACGTTTTGGAACGCTGATGTTTAAAACACCGTGGTTGTATACCGCCTCTATTTTGTCTTGTTCTACCGTATCAGGTAAAGTGAATGCTCTTTTGAAAGAGGAATAGTTAAACTCTTTACGTGTGTATCTTCCGTCTTTTGAAGTTTGTTCTTTTTCGTTTTTGTCTTCTGAAGAAATTGTCAATACATTTTGATCCAGTTCAATGGTGAAGTCCTCTTTTTTCTTTCCGGGAACGGCCACCTCAACCTGAAAGTCATCATCGGTTTCTTTGATGTTAACTGCAGGAAGTGTACTTCCAAAATTGGACACATCTGCTAAACGGCCTTCGTTAAATAAATCCTCAAAAATTGAGGGAAGCCAACTGTCCATCGGCCGCCATAGGCTTGTCGACGGCGATGCTTGATTTCTTTTAATTAAACTCATAACATTTATTTTTAAGGTTAAACATTGTTTTGTTTATGACCTACTCAGCAAATTAAGTTCCAATTACAAAAATAAGACATAATGTCTTGAATATGTGCTAATAAGATGCCAAAATGTCAATTTGAAATCATAAAAAAATCCCAAGTTTTTCAACCCGGGATTCGTAAAACGAAGTATTTAAAAGGTGTACCTTAAGCAAGCACTTCCTGTACTTTATCTGCCGCTTCCTGAAACTGTATGACAGAATGCACATTGAGTCCGCTTTTATCGATTAATTCCTTGGCGATATCAGCATTGGTTCCTTGTAAGCGAACAATGATGGGTACATTAATGGTCCCAATATTTTTATAAGCATCTACAATGCCTTGTGCAACACGGTCACAACGCACAATTCCTCCAAAGATGTTGACTAATATAGCTTTTACTTTAGGGTCTTTTAAAATCAATTTAAAGGCAGCCTCCACACGTTCTGCATCTGCTGTTCCTCCCACATCCAGGAAGTTTGCAGGCTCCCCACCTGCTTGTTTAATCAAATCCATAGTCGCCATAGCGAGTCCGGCTCCATTGACCATACAACCCACGTTTCCGTCAAGGTCAACATAGTTCAACCCTTTGGCTCTGGCCTCTACTTCAATGGGGTTTTCCTCTCTAAGGTCACGCATTTCAGCATAATCTTTATGACGGAATAAAGCATTCTCATCCAAAGTTACTTTGGCATCCACTGCAATAATTCTGTTATCACTTGTTTTCAGAACAGGATTGATTTCAAATAAAGAAGAGTCTGATTTATCGTAGGCTGTGTAAAGAGCTGTCACAAACTTAGTCATTTCTTTAAAAGCTTTCCCTTCAAGACCTAAGTTAAAAGCTACTTTACGTGCCTGAAAAGGCATCATTCCAACAGCGGGATCAATCTCTTCAGTAAATATCAAATGAGGTGTGTTTTCAGCAACTGTTTCAATATCCATTCCACCCTCAGTTGAATACATAATCATGTTTTTTCCTGTGGCGCGGTTGAGCAGAACGCTCATATAAATTTCGCTGGGTTCACTTTCTCCGGGACCGTAAACATCTTCTGCGATAAGCACTTGATGCACTCGTTTTCCTTCGGCTGAGGTTTGTGGAGTTACGAGATCCATTCCTATAATTTGACTTGCTACATCTTCAACGTGTTCAATCCCTTTTGCCAGTTTCACACCACCGCCTTTACCACGTCCACCTGCGTGAACCTGTGCTTTGATGACATACCAACTTGTGCCGGTTTCATCAGTTAATTTTTTTGCTACTTCTACTGCTTCCTGTGGGGTTTGTGCCACATAACCACGTTGGATTTCAACGCCAAAGCTGTTTAATATCTGTTTTCCTTGATACTCGTGTAGATTCATAGTGGAGAGTTTCTCTTTAAATTAATAAGTTGCAAAAGTAACAAAAGCATGGTAGTGAAGCAATGTTTTTTAATTTTAAAACAACTCTTTTAAGAAAGTTTTTTATTTAAAAGTCCATTAGGTTGAATACTTTTGTGGACTCATAATTATATTTAATTTTTAACCTAAAAAAAATGACAAATCAAGACCTTTTGAAAATTGCTCAGGACTTTGGAAGTCCGGTTTATGTGTATGATGCTGAGAAAATTGCTTCTCAGTATAAACGTTTAACTTCAGCATTTAAAAAGGTCAAACAGGTGAAGTTTCACTATGCCGTGAAAGCCAATTCCAATATTTCTGTCTTAAAGTTTTTACATTCGCTGGGTGCAGCTTTAGACACAGTTTCCATCCAGGAAGTGAGACTGGGGCTCGAGGCCGGTTTTGAACCCGCTAACATTATTTTCACACCTAATGGAGTGTCATTAGAAGAAATTGAAACTGTGGCGGCCCTGGGTGTCCAAATCAATATTGACAACTTGTCTATCCTGGAACAATTTGGAACCAAACATCCCAAAACACCGGTGTGCATTCGCATAAACCCACACGTGATGGCGGGCGGAAATACCAATATTTCTGTGGGCCATATTGATTCTAAATTTGGAATCTCCATTCACCAAATGCCACTCTTGTTGCGCATTGTCGAAAATACGGGAATGAACATCAACGGGATTCATATGCATACCGGAAGTGATATTCTCGATATCGATGTGTTTTTATATGCCAGCGAAATTCTTTTTGATGCCGCCAAAAATTTCAAAACACTCGAATTTATCGACTTTGGAAGCGGATTTAAAGTGCCTTACAAAAAAGATGATATCGAAACCAATATTGAAGAGCTGGGCAAAAAACTTAGCAAACGCTTTAATGATTTTAGCACAGAATATGGTCGCGAACTCACCCTGGCGTTTGAACCGGGTAAATTTCTCGTAAGCGAAGCCGGGAAATTTCTGGTTAAAGTAAACGGCATCAAACAAACCACCTCAACCGTTTTTGCGCAAGTCGATAGCGGATTCAATCATTTGATTCGCCCGATGCTTTATGGCGTGACCCACCACATTGAAAACATTTCAAACCCTAAAGGCAAAGAACGTTTTTATTCTGTAGTGGGCTATATATGCGAAACAGACACCTTTGCCAATAATCGCAGAATTACTGAAATCAGTGAAGGTGATATCTTGGCGTTCTATAATGCCGGGGCTTATTGTTTTACAATGGCGAGCAATTACAACTCTCGCTTTCGCCCTGCTGAAGTGCTTTGGTATAAAGGCGAAGCCCACCTCATCAGAAAACGGGAAACCATGGATGACTTGCTGAAAAATCAGGTGTTGGTTTCTATTTAATTACTGAACCCTCTCAGTCCCGAGGCTTCGGGATGAACCCTGAGAGGGTTTGATATTAATCAAAAGCATACAATAAACCCGTACTCAAATTGTAGAAGGTGTTTGGCACCTCTCTAGCAGGAGTGGCGTCAAAGGTTAGGGTATAGGTGACTCTCAGTGATAGTTTCTCCAGAATCCCCAGTACAAATGAATTTTCTGAAGCGATTCTGTAATCCCGAAAATCATTTAGAATGGGTTGGTAATAAGTCGTGCTTACAAAAGAAATGTTATCTGTGGGAAAAAAGCTTAACGAAAGATAGGTGCTGGCCCTCCAATCGCGATTAATGATTAGAGCCTCTTCGTTGAGTTCCTCATGTTCATACATTAGTAGCGTCCCAAGATACAGGCGGTATTTATCAAGACCTAAAAGTTTAAACCTGGGTCCGGTTCCCGCGAGTCCTCTGAATTTAATTTTTGCTATGGAGTTGTATTGAGATTGCACAAAGGCTTCCCATGTGATATTTTCAAATACTTTATAATTGTATCGCAAATGTTGCGAACCATTATTTACAAAACTTTCTCCTCCGGATTGCTCAAAGCCTAAGTTATTAACAAACAACGCCAAATGATTGTTCATTTTGTACTGCACATGAATAGTGTTTTTAAAATTGATGATGGTGTTTGTGTTTTTGGTTAATGAAAAACTCAAACTTGTATTTCCGGTCCAGCCTGAAGTATCTGTTACTTTTCGTAAAGATTCTACATTGATGATTTGTGAAAAGGAAATGATTGGAAAAAATAATAGGGTTATGAAAAAAAGCTTTCTCATTTTAAAATTAGTTTACTCTAGCCTCTCGTTACAATGGTTTCGAGATAAAACCGAAGAGGGTTTATTTACAAATTAGAAATTTCGTTTTTAGCAGCTTCAAATTCATCTACCATTTCGTTGAGAATTTGTGCAGCCGGTTTGATATCGTGAATCAATCCGGAGATTTGACCTATTTCGAGTTCGCCTTCCTCAAGGTCACCTTCAAACATACCGCGTTTTGCTCGCGCCCTTCCCAGTAATTCTTTTAATTCTTCAACAGTGAATTTTTTCGCGTAAAGCGCTTGTACGTCTTCAAAGAATTTATTTTTAATAAGACGCACGGGAGCAAGTTCTTTCAAAGTGAGCACTGTGTCACCTTCTTTTGCATTAACCACCACTTCCTTGAAAGCACGGTGTGCCGAAGATTCTTCACTGGCTACAAAACGACTTCCCACCTGAACACCATCTGCACCAAGCACCATGGCTGCCAGCATCCCACGTCCTGTAGCAATGCCGCCTGCGGCAATTAGTGGCACCTTCAATTGTTCTTTCACCATGGGAATTAAGGTAAAGGTGGTTGTTTCCTCCCTTCCGTTGTGGCCTCCCGCTTCAAAGCCTTCGGCAACCACGGCATCAACACCGGCTTCCTGAGCTTTTAGAGCAAACTTGACACTGCTCACCACGTGAACCACGGTGATGCCTTTTTCTTTGAGTAATGAGGTATATGTCTTCGGATTTCCGGCAGAGGTAAAAACAATTTTCACTCCTTCCTCTACAATAATTTCTATAATTTTATCAATATCAGGATAGAGCATGGGCACGTTGACACCAAAAGGTTTCTCTGTCGCTTTTTTGCATTTTTGAATGTGTTCCCTCAGCACTTCAGGATACATAGAGCCTGCTCCAATAATTCCCAAACCACCGGCATTACTCACGGCACTGGCAAGACGCCAACCGCTGTTCCAGATCATTCCGGCTTGTATGATGGGATATTTAATGCTAAAAAGAGAGGTAATTCTATTTGAACTCATTTATTTCTTGACAATTTTTAAGGATTGATTCAAGTTTTCGGATTGCAGTTTTAAAATATAAAATCCGCTTGATAAGGTTGAAAGATTCAAGTTGTTTTTTGAGCCGACAAGAGTTTCCTGCAAAATAAGTACACCCAATGCGTTATAAAGACGCATAGAAACAGGTTCAATAGAATTTGAAAACTCAATCATTAAATTATCTGCTACCGGATTTGGATAGACTGACAATTGTTGGCCGGTTTGATTTTCAAGTGATAAAAGCGCATCGAGTGCTACCTGAAAATTAGGAATTCCATAGCCCATCTTGTCAGTTGGATTGTTATACAAATGAGCTGACTCTCTCACGAGCTGCATGATTTGAGCATTGGTTAATTCAGGTTTGGCTTGCCAGAGACAAGCAACAGCACCGGCAGTAATGGGCGAACTGAATGAGGTTCCGTTATTGGTGACAATTTCGTTGTTTTGATTAATGACATATGCATTTCCTCCTTGAGCCATCACATCAGGTTTTACTCTACCATCAATAGTGGGTCCTTGAGAACTGAAACCAGTTGCATTTCCATCAGGATCTACTGCTCCTATGGTAAGCATTCCCGGGGAATCACCCGGTGTCCCTACCCAGGGAAAATCACTGTTACCACTATTCCCTGCAGAAGTTAAAAGCAACAATCCTTTGTCAAATCCATGATTGGCACCACGTACTGAAAAAGTGGTTTGACCATCTAAATCTTCATAGGTATGAGAATAAGCAGGATTGTCATATGACCTATAACCCAAAGACGTATTTACAACATAAACCCCTAAACTATCAGCTCTTTCAATAGCTTCTACCCAATAGGCCTCTTCGACTGGAGTTTCACTGGTAACATCTTCGGTTTTAAAAAGATAAAAAGAAGCGTCAGGTGCTGTGCCAACAAATTCATTTTCTATATAGCCTCCTATATCACTAAAAGTTCGGGTTCCGTGAGAGCTGTTGTTGTTGATGATTTCACTTCGCTCTACAAAATCATAGGTTCCAAGAATTCGTCCATCATCGCGCACATAGGCAAAACCGCCTTGGGTATCCACTCCCGGAAAACCACTATCCAACACTGCTATTGTTATTCCGGTTCCTGTATAACCTTCGTTGTGCAGGTAATCTCCGGCAATCATTTCAATTTGGTTGGCTGCAAAACCATAGTTAAAGTTTCTGCCGATGTTTTCCAAGGCGAACTTGTCTTCAACCGGATTATTCCCTGAAGCAAAATTCAATGATTTATCTGCATATTCGACATCGATAACAAAAGGTAAGTCTAATAAATTATCTATGTTTGACTGGGTACCTCTTACATACACACAGTTCATCCACTTTGATTTGGCAAATACGGTTATACCTGGCTGAGCTTTGATTTGGGTGATATAATTTTCATTGACCGGCACGTCCCTTTCATCGATGGGAGTATTTTGTAAAGTTTTACGATCAATAGCTGCCTGAGATAAAATTGTTATGGGGTTATCGATAGAAGCTTGGACATTTTCTTTATCTGCAAAAAAGATCCAGGCATCTTCTATTTGAGCTTGAATGCCCTGAAAAATTAGGAGAGAAAAAAGTAAAGCAATTTTTTTCATTTGATATAGATTTTTTTAATAAGAACATAAAAATAAAACCACTAAGACACTTAAAGTCACTAGGACTTTAAGAAATAACCCCACTACCAAGCAACTCATCATCATGGTACCATGCTACAAACTGACCTTCACTGATTGCTGTTTGCGGTTTTTCAAAGATAACATATAATCCATTAATTGTTTGATGTAGCGTTGCTTTTTCAAGAGGTTGCCTGTATCTAATTCGTGCCACGACCTCGAGAGTTTCATCTTCATTAAGGGTTAAGTCAGGTCTTACCCAGTGAACTTCTTCTTGTTTTACAAAAAGTCCTTTTCGAAACAAACCGGGATGATTCTTACCCTGCCCGGTGTAAACAATGTTCTCCTTGACATCTGTTTCTATTATAAAAAGTGGCTCTTTGGTGCCACCCACAGCGAGTCCTTTTCGTTGCCCCTTAGTAAAAAAGTGAGCGCCTTGATGCCTGCCCACTACTTTACCATCTTGTGGGGTATATTCAAATTTTTCACTTTCTTTTTCGTAAGGAGTAATCCTCCCCTTTATCTTTTCAGTAAATACTGGACTTTCTTGCGGCACTTCAATAATGATTCCTTCTTTGGGTTTTAATTGTTGTTGAAGAAAATCAGGCAAGCGCACTTTTCCGATAAAACAAAGACCCTGCGAGTCTCGTTTTTCTGCTGTAATTAGGTTTTGTTCTTTGGCTATTTTTCGCACTTCAGGTTTTAGTAATTCACCTACGGGAAACAACGTTTTTGATAGTTGTTCCTGCGAAAGCTGGCATAAAAAGTAAGATTGATCTTTATTTGGGTCTTTACCCGAAAGCAATCGGTGAATTTCTTTCCCGTTCTTAACAATAGTATCTTTTCTACAATAGTGACCTGTGGCTACATAGTCTGCGCCTAAGTCGAGGG
>JANSXN010000087.1 GCA_024742935.1 Flavobacteriaceae bacterium | reverse complement strand
ATTAAGCGAGGGTTTGGCAAATAAACAATATCGACTCCCCGGTTGCGGAGTTGCATTCCAAAATCAGCATCCTCCCCAAATCCATGTTCAAAACCCATATCAAAACAAATGTCCTTTAATGTTTTCGTGGAAACGATACTACAGCCTGAGCCAAAAGATTTCCACTGAATGGGATGTGAATTGGTTTCATCTTCATGCTCCTGAAGGCAGGAAACTGTAACAGCTTCTGCTTGAATTGCGTCCAATTGTTTGCTCACTAGCTTTAAAAATGTCCTTCCCATTCGTATATCATCATCAGCCAGAAAAACCCAATCTGCAGTAACTTCCTTAAGAGCCACATTTCGTGCATTACAGGCTCCCGTTTGATGAATAAAAATATGTTGTATCTGAAAAGGCCATTGTTTGTTTAAAAAATCTATCAAATCACTTTTGCTTCCTTTATCAGGATTTTGCTCAACAATGATTACTTTTTTAGGCAACAAGCTTTGTTTTGCAAGATCATCGATTACATCTTTTAGATAGTTGCTTCTTCCAATCGTGGGAATCACCACATCAACATCAAAAGGAATTTCAATCTTATTGGAAGATACTAAGGGGATGGAATCAAGCAATTCCGGAGAAAGGCTTCTCCTTTTGTAGAATAAACCGAATATAAAAGGTAAAATAGGAAACTTTTTACGAAAGTAAATTGAATTGAGAAGAAGCAAAAATACCCACCTCATCTTGTAGTGTTGTTTTACAAATCGAAAAATCTCATAATAAGAAGCCCTTTTTGGAGTATCATTAGGATTTTTCACTAACAAACTCGGATTGCTGTAACAAAAAACTCCCAGTGGCATAACCAGCTTTCCCAGTGAATTTAAAAAGTAGTCAAAGTCTTGATCCAAAGGCATTGTCTTTGCGACCGAATTCAAAAGTTCAGCGTGCAATCCACCCACTAATGCGCTCAATTGCCAAGTGGGATAGTGTGCTTTTCTCTTTATTTTTACAAACGGACTGTCTTCCACATAACCTATAAAATCACCCAAAAACGATGTACTTCCAAAGGATTGTATCATTTTTTGATGATGAAATATTTTTGGAAAATCAGCGGTGTTGAGATTGCTTTTTTGTGTCTCCTCACACCAATAGATCCACTCCTGCGGAAACTCTTTGGCCAGTTTAAGAAGCTGCTTTGCAATGTTTTTATGCGCAGAGATTGGCAGGCTTTCTTCGCCGTTTTTAACGGCGACAACCTTGTTTTGATGATGAATGAGCACTACCATGAATTAGGATTTGTCCTGATTATTGATAATTGATTTGTAAAAATCAATATTTTTCTGAGTAATGACTTTACTTGAAAAATGGTCAGCCACCCGTTTACGTGCTTGTCTTCCAAGAGGGTCCCGCAGCGTTTTATTTGTTAAAAGTAAGCTTATTTTGTTTGCATAGGTTTGATGGTCTTTGGGATGAACGGTGAAACCGGTTTCATCATCAATCATCAACTCCTTTGCCCAACCAATATCAGAAGTCACCAAGGCTTTTCCCATCGCCATTGCTTCCAGCCAGGTCATGGGCATGGCCTCGGCAAAACTAGGAAGCACGACCACAGTCGCTTTGGCTATTTCCTCTTGTATATCTGAATAGGGAAGTTCTTCCAGAAAGTGTATGCTCTCTTTTACAGCATCGTTTACGCTATCCACTATCATAGCTTTGGTCGATTTTCCGGTAAACACATCCACCACATCTTTACCGGCAAAGATGAATTGGGTATTAGGTTGGGAAGCATGAACCAAATTGTAAATGGGAGCAAGCTCCAACACCCCTTTTTTTCTGATAAGCGTTCCAAAATAAAACACCCTATCTGCTTGTTCTTTTTCCGGTTGAGGCACAAAGCGATTCACATCAATGCTGTTTGGAATCACGGTGATTTCCTTCTTTAACCCAAAAATGCCTCTTGTTTCATCTGCCGTAAAGCGGCTTACTGACAACAAATAGTCTGCTCCAAACAACGCCCACTTTTCAAAAAGGTAATTTTTCTTTTTCTGCGGACGGCCGTCCAGTTTACAGAAGTAGGCATCACTCCCGTTAAAACGAATTACCAAAGGCCGTTGCAACTTCATAAAGGCGGTAATACCCGTCCAGTCAGGTGCTTCAATCAAATCAATTTCTTCTACTCGACAGAGGTGATTGAGATATCTTTCCAAAAACTTACGGTAACGGTAAAACCCAAGGAAGGTGTACTCTCGTTGTTTAATAGCATGAAAAGTCACATGCTCTTCCATAAAAACTGCATCTTGCTTTTGACCCATGACCACCACCGTGACTTTCACCCCTTCTTTTACCAGGCGAGTTGCCAGGTTTTTGATACTCGTACCCAAACCGCCTGATTTGCCAAGGTCGGGATGCGGGTATTCGGGAGTGAGGAAACAGATGTGCATCAATCAATAATTTTTTGAATCCCATCCCAAATTCGTTCTGATGCCTTTTGGGGTGGGTGTTGGTTAACGGTTTGAAACCAGTTTTCTGCATTCTTTAATACAGCTGCTTTGGAAGTGTCTAAAGTATTTAAAATAGATTGAAGTTCCTCGGGTTTATCCAACCAAAAAACCGGCGGTTGCTTGGGCATGGATTCAAAGTGTATGTATTTATAAATGGTATGTATGTCTTTTTTTAACTCATCTTCTTTTGGATTGTAATTGATATAACAGGTGGGCACTCCATGACAAATTCCGTCAAAAACCATAGACGAGCCCACATTGATGATTAATTCTGAATGCCCCACTGTGTTTAGCAGGCGGCGATTGTCTTCGGGAGTAGGCATCACAGTATTCCACTGATCTCCCACTTGTTGCCACAAGGGTGGCAGCTCCATAATTTCATTTTTATAGTTGAACAGCACGCTGTCATAGCGGTTGGAAAAGTCCACCGGACACCTTCTAAACAGGATGCTCCAATTTCCACCATTCTCATTCACAGCTCTCACGGCTTTAGCCGTTTCTTCCAGATAAAAGGGGTCGTGGGGTGAGGTCGTGACATCATCTCCTGAAAAGCAGAGGTAGCGCTTGTTTGCATCAAGGCTATTTTCAGTACAAAAAGCATCCCTTGTTTGCTTTAGTGTTGAATCAAAGTGCATTTCAAACTGAGGTGTGCCACCTATGATGATTTGGTTTTCTTTGATATAGGGGTAATAAAAAAGCAATTCGGCTTTCATATGTTCGCTCCACACAAAATAATAATCAGTTTCCACCACCATGGTGGCTTTGGGCAGGTTGTCCCATGAAAAAATAAAAGTAGCCGTGGGGATTCCTAAGTCCTGTGCAGCTGTTAAGGGAGCAATCGCATTGACCGGTCGCTGATTGGTACAAAACACCATTGCGGGCTGTTCTGCGTTCAGGGTTTTGACACAGTGCTTATAATAATCTGTTTTGCGTTCCATTTGTTGCATTTGCCGGCGAAGTCCGGTAAGATTTCTTTTATATTTAAAGCAGTAAAACCGCACCAATCTATTTTTAATCTTTTGTTTCCAGGTTCTGTTTGCAGGAGGAAATCGGTAGGATGAAAAAATAGGATTCCCGGTTTTTAATTGAAAGTTGTCCAATTCAATTTCCTTTCGGGCACGTTTTAGCAAATCGGTTTTGGAGTTTACGTTCCCTTTAAGTTTTAATTCCTTATATCCTTTTTGATTTAATTCAAAGGCCGTTGCATTCCAAAATATAATATCAAACCCTCTTTTTTTACCCTCACCAGTAAAGGTGCTAAAAGCAAAATTGCGTAAACCTACTCCGTCAGGCAAAAGAAGGAAAACCTTTTTTTTACTCATCCCCTATTATTTTTAAAATAACCTCCCCAAACTCCCAATCCTCCAGAGTATCCAGGTTTACATACCGTTTTCCTTCCGACACCACAAAACCCATGGCCTTTCCGTATAAAGAGTTTTGCTCCAAAATCACCTCCGATTTCATCAGGTAAATACTTCCATCCCTAAAATAGGCTTTTGGCAAGTCCTGCCTGCGTTTGATGAGTTCTTTTTCACCGGTGGCGATGTGCAAACAGCCTTTTTCATCAGCTTCAAATACCCAATGCGGATTGTATTCTGCAGGGACTTCACGGACGCTTACCAATGAATCATACTCCTTTTCGATAAACTGCTGAATAGCTTTATCAATACTCTCTTTTTCCCGAAAGGGCGTGGTGGGCTGTAACAGGCAAACCGCATCAAAGGGTTCCCCCATTTCTTTAAAAAAAGTCAAGGCGTGTTGCACCACCTCCAACGAACCGGATCGATCGGTCGCCAGATGGGCGGGTCGTACAAACGGAACCTCAAGTCCCAAAGCCCTGGCAACAGTTATAATCTCCGAGTCATCGGATGATAAGATCACACGACTTAACATAGTGCTTTCCCGGGCTGCCTCAACTGTATAGTGCAACAAAGGCATTCCTCCCAGCGGTTTGATATTCTTTCCGGGGATTCCCTTACTGCCGCCGCGAGCAGGAATAATGGCGAGTATGTTGGTTTTTGGTTTCAAGTTTCAAGTTTCTGGTTTCTGGTTTCTGGTTTCTGGTTTTGCTTCGCACAGTTCGCTGCGCTCGTGTCAGGTTTCTAGTTTCTAGTTTCAAAGTTAAGCGTTCCACCCTTTAGGGGTCGGGGCAAAGAACGCGGGTTTCAGATTTCAGGCTTGCCTTCCGGAGCTTCAGCGTAGGGAGGTTTTAGGTTTTCGGGTTTTCTAAAAATTATGTTTATTAAATATCTTAATTTCCCATTAACTATTACACCATTAACAATTAAACCTTAATAAACGATTGTCTTATGAAACTGCAGGGGCAACTCTGCCAGTAAATCAGCGATTTTAGCGCCGGAATCTCCTGTTCCATAAATATTGGAACCTGTAAAAGAACCATTTTGCAAATGATTTTGTATCGCTCTTTTAATGGCCTCCTTTTCATAGCCCACATCCAGGACGTTTTGTCCACGTTGTCTGCGGTGCTGCCTGCTGCCAATATTTACGACGGGCACACCCAAAAAAGCACTTTCCCTGATGCCCACACTGCTGTTGCCCACCAGCCCTTTGCTGTGATATAACAATTCCAGAAAGTCTTCACCTTCCATATTTTTAAAGAAATGTACCTGCTCCAACGGATAGCGTTCTCTGAAACTCCGTATTCCGGTAGAAGTACCGTCTGCACCGGCATCTACATTGGGCCAAAACCACAAAGTTGGAATTTTTAAATCGTTGACCGCATGTAGGGTTGCTTCTATTTGCTTTCGCGAAAGCGCATACTCATGGGTTACGGGGTGTTGCATCACCACCAGAAAACCGTTCGCTAATGGTGGCTTGGCTCCCACACCTCCATATTTGTCATAGGGGTCAAAAGAAAGCTGCTTACTTTCCTTGACAGGCACTGCCAAATCGATGGATGGGCAGCCGGTGTTAAAGACCACCGCGGAATCTTCACCCAGTTTCAGGACACGTGCTTTGGCATCTTCTGAAGCCACAAAGTGATAGTCGGCCAGCTTGGTAATGGCGTGACGCACTTTTTCATCTATATTTCCTGTGACTTCACCCCCTTGAAGGTGCGCCAGAGGTATGTTCATATACGAAGCCGAAATGGCTGTAGCCATAGTCTCAAACCGATCGGCTACCGTAACAACAATATCCGGACTCAGGTTATCAAACACTGTGGAAAGTTCGAGTATACCAATACCCGTTGTTTTTGCTGCAGCTGTCAGGTTTTCGCCTTCGAGCACATTAAACACCTTTGCGGCAATGGGAAAACCGTCTTTTTCAATATAGTTTACAGCAGACCCATACCGATCCAGCAGTGCAGAGGCCGCAACAATAAGCTGGAGTTCCAGGTTTGGATGATTTTTTATAGCCTGTAAAACCGATTTCACCCTGCTGTATGAAGGGCGGGCAGTAATTACAACAGCAATTTTGCGTTTGGACATAGGTGGGTTCTTGTGTGGTTAAAAATATAAAAATGCGTGGAGATACTTCGGTATATGGTGTGTTTTTTTTTGACTTGTTTGTTTTTTGATAACAGATAAATTCATTAGAGTTTTGGCTTTTTCGCTCAAAATCATAGAAGCTTATTGCTTAGGAAACCGCAAGGAGCTTACAAAACCTAATAAAACCAAATAGTGTTGTTCGGTAAAATTTTTGAAAACATAATGTTACTCAATACAGCTTGTCCGCACGCTGTCGCAGAAGCTTTAGCGTAGGTGCCCAAAGGCGGACATTTTTAATTGGATGGGCTTATATTCTACTAACATAAGACCCTAAAGGGATTTAAAGGTATAATTAATTGAATTTAAACAACATAGAATCAAAACTGAATTCCCTAAGATATATTCGTGCATTCGTGCTAGTTTTTATCAGACAATAGTAAAAACCAAACACCGTCAATGTAAAAAAAATGTTATTTAATGGCTAAATCCCTTGGCTTTTAAACAGCAATTGTATCTTTGCGGTTAACTTTAACCTATATAGAAAATGAAGAATATTTTACTTTGCCTGGCTATTGCTTTAGTGACAATAGCGATACAGGCACAGGATGAAAAGGACTATAACAGATGGTCTATTGAACTCGAAGCCGGAGCTCATAAACCGGCAACCCCCTTTACCCCGGGTTATTATACAACAACTCCCGGCCTTTGGCAAGGTGGATTGGGTGTTCGTTATATGTTTAATGAAAAGTTTGGTGCAAAGCTTGACTTTGGCTACAATAGCATCAACAGTGCAGACAACAGTCTGGAGTTTGAATCAGAATATTACCGCGCCAATTTACAGGCTGTGGTAAATCTGGGAAGTGTTTTAAACTTCAGAAACTGGACCAACTCCTTCAATGTGCTTATACACGGTGGTTTTGGCTACTCAGCAAACAAACCCTCTCTACCCAACGAGTTTTCAAGTGCTGATCAAATGCTGAACTTAATGGCGGGGATTACCCCCCAAATTCGTTTAGGTAACAGTGTGGCTCTTACCGGAGATTTAAGTGTTTTAGGTCATGTGAGACACTCTGCGCCCTGGGATGGTGCACAGCCCCTAAATACAGTTGTGAGTAACAACCAATTGCGTGGTTTGAACGGATATATTGTCAATGCCTCTATAGGTTTAACCCTTTATCTGGGTGAGAAAGACGTTCACGCCGACTGGTATTCTGAAGAAGCTGCTATTTACAGTGAACTTAAGGATCTGGATGGCCGTATTTCAAAAATAGAAACCGACTTGATTGATACAGATCAGGACGGTGTGCCCGATTATTTGGATCGTGAACCAAACACACCTTCCGGAGCTGATGTTGATACCAAAGGACGTGCTTTGGACACAAACAACAACGGAATTCCTGATTATTTGGAGTCTGCTCTTGATGCTCGTTATGCTTCCAAAGCCGATCTTGAAAAAGTGGGAGGTGGTCTTGATATGAAGAAATTAATTGATGCCGGTTATGTGAATGTGTATTTTAGATTCAACAGCGATGAGCCCGAAGTGTATTCGTTACAGGCAGTCAATTATTTAATTACTTACATGAAACAAAACCCTTCTGCTTCTGCAGAATTGATTGGTTTTGCTGACGAAATAGGGAATGCACAATACAACCTGCAGTTGTCTGAGCGCAGAGCCAATAAAGTAAAAGAATTAATGATTGCCGCAGGCATCGACGGTAACCGTTTAACCACCAGAGGTGGCGGTGAAGATACTTCTGTAAACAAAGAATCTTCAAATGCAAGACAATTGGTGAGACGTGTGACCTTTAGATTGAACTAAGAAATAGATTTTTTAAATATAAATTCCCTGCTGTCTTTTGATGGTGGGGAATTTTTGTTGATGGGGAAATGGTTATTTGTTAATGGTTAATGGTATTGTTGAAGAATCAAAATTTAATGGGCTTTTCGTACTATTTTATTCACTTTTCTGATTAGTCGCTCACTTTTACAACTAGTTTACACGAATAACTATTAACGAATACACTAATAACCATTAAAACGGACATACATCCATCAACCCCTTTTGCAAACGGGCAATGACGGCGGGGTCGGGTAATGCCGGTTGGGAGTTAAAACGGTTGAGGAACACATCGGATGATTGTTTACCGGGTTCTATTTCGGGTAGTGAGAAGGGGAGCTTGACTGATTCATAATAATCCTGAAACTTGATGCCATCGCCAAAGAGTTTGTCTGAAAATTGGACCCACAAGGCCGGAATTCCATAAGCATGAGCGATGATAAGACCGTGTAAAGAAGAGGATACTATTTTTTCACATTGTAAAAACAAATCGGTAGTGGCTTCGATATCGTTGGTCATCAGGTCGATGAGAAGGATGTCATCATCGTTTTCGTAAAGCGGTTGTATGATTTTATAGTCATTGTAATGAGCAATGAGTCCCAGTTTGTATTTTTTTTGGGTTGGGGGATTGTAATACAAAGGCAGCAACAAACCGGGGTCACCATAGACTTCAGGAACTTGGTGACCCTGCTCCAGTAAGCGATTACGGGTTTGAGGACCTCTTACAGCGAGAAATTTGGCAGGTTTTACCACTTGGTTTATTTGAATAATACCACTCCCCCAGACGACACATTTTTTATTGACATGTGCCAAAATGCTCCCGGCTGTAACATAAACAGGTTGCCACAAACCACTGATTTGAAACTTTTTGGGATGCACCCATCGCACGGGTTTTCCGGAAATTTTTTCGACCAAGTACTTTCCCAGAAGGTCGCCGTAGTTTTCTTTGGGTTTGCCCATTAAGTAAGGTTCACTCCACCAGAAGAGGCGTATGGGGTTTTCTTTAGGCATTGTTTTGTGGTGCTTTTAAATCAATAAAAAAACTGATTTCCTTCAAATTCTCGTTAACTTGAAATTCATAATTACAATGTCTGTAATCAAAGACAATTGTTTTAAGAATTTCGTCATTCACTGCCTTTATGGAGCAGTAAGGCTGTGATTGTTTACCTAACAGTTTTTTGAATTTGTATTTCATGGATTTGTAATAAGGATCTTCATAAAAAAGAATCGATACCACTTTCCCTTTGTAACGTTTAAGTTCTTCCCTAAGAAAATGAGTGACAACTGCTTTTATATTGGGTAAACGGAGTTCTATATCTGGATTTTCCAGCTTTTTTTTGTCTGAAGGCGAATAGCAATTTCCCCAATGCGTTTGCTGTGGAGCTCTTGTAATTTTTAACTCCTTTTGATTTAAGAAATGCCGTTGGTTGATACGTTGGGCATTGTAAAGACGTGGTTGAACAGATAAATACTTATCGTTTTTTTGCGGGTAGCGCGGATGCCACAGGTGCTTAAAATAGACTTCATTTTTTCGATGTAGTT
>JANSXN010000089.1 GCA_024742935.1 Flavobacteriaceae bacterium | reverse complement strand
CTTTATATGGAATGAACAAAAAAAATAGTATTTACTCACAATGGCATGAAGGGTTTGATAGTACAAAAACAATCACATTACCAGCATATGGAGTTGATAGATTTGCCATAGATTACAATCAAATTATTCCTGAATACAACAAAAGAAACAATTACAGAAAAGTTAAGGGTCTTTTTAAAAAACCTATACAATTCAGGCTTCTTCAAGACGTTGAGGATCCGGAATATGACCAGCTTTTTGTTATTCCCATTTTTGAATACAATCTTTATGATGGATTTACGATGGGCCCCAGAATGTATAACAAGGCTGTTTTGCCAAAAAACTTTTTGTTTAAGATTGATCCTTTGTATGGTTTCACTTCAAACACAATTGTGGGAGGAGGAAGTTTGAGATACACCTTAGATTTTCAAAACCAAAATTTGTATTTCATCCATTTTGGATCTTCATACAGTAGGTATTCTTATAATGAAGGCTTATTCTACAACAAGATGAATCTTTGGAGTACCTTCTCTTTCAGAGAAAAAAACTTGAGAAGTAATAAAAGAAGATTTATAAATGTTAGAAATATAAATGTAAAAAGAGATATTGACCTAAATGTTGTCATTCCTGAAGAACCCAATTACAATGTATTGAATTTACAATATGTATATTCAAATGCAAATTTAATAGACTACTTCAGGTTTAAATTTGATTATGAAATCTCAGATAAATTTCAAAAAGTATACAGCACTTTAGAATATAGAAAATTATTTTTAAGCAATAGACAACTCAATTTAAGACTTTTTGCCGGTGCCTTTTTGCAAAATAACGATCGATCCGGATCAGATTTTTTTAGCTTTGCTCTAGACAGGCCCACCGATTATATGTTTGATTACAACTACTACGGAAGGTCTGAAAGTGATGGATTATTCAGCCAACAATTGATAATTGCAGAAGGCGGATTCAAATCCAGAATGGAAACCCAGTATGCCAACCGATGGATTACAACCCTAAATGCAAGTACAAACATTTGGAAATGGATTCTAATATATGGAGATGCGGGTCTGGTTAATAATAGAGGTTTGGGTACTCAAGCCTTTTTTGATTCTGGAATAAGGCTTAATTTGGTAGCAGACTACTTTGAATTATATTTTCCCCTTTACTCCAGTAACGGATGGGAGCCCGGTTTGGATCGCTATGACGAAAAAATAAGGTTTATCGTCACGCTCAGTCCGGAAACATTGTTCAGGTTGTTTTCTAGAAGGTGGTATTAAACTTTATCGACCACCACTTTGTATGTTGGATCCTCAAGTATATTTACCTCGATGATTTCATCTGCATTTTTCAAAAGTTTTCTGCAGTCAGGACTTAAGTGCCTCAAGTGAACTTTCTTCCCTTGCTTTTGATAACGTTCTGTTATTTTGTTTAAGGCTTCAATAGCAGACATATCAACTACTCTGCTTTCAGAGAAATCTATTATAATCTCTTCTGGATCACCCAAAATATCAAACTTCTCATTAAATAACGTTACTGAACCAAAAAACAAGGGGCCGTAAATTTCATAGTGTTTTATTCCATTTTCATCCACATATTTTCTGGCACGAATGCGCTTGGCATTGTCCCAGGCAAAAACCAGTGCCGAAATGATTACACCAATAAGTACTGCGAGAGCCAAATTATGAATAATCGCCGTAACCAAAGTGACCAAAACCATCACCAAAACATCAGATTTGGGCATTTTGTTCAATGTGCGTATGCTCGCCCACTCAAAGGTTCCAATGGCAACCATAATCATGAGTCCGGTTAAAGCAGCCATGGGTAACAACTCAATCACCCCGGAACCATACATAATAAATACCAACAACATCACAGCAGCAACAATGCCAGAAAGTCTTGCTCTGGCCCCTGAAGATACATTGATTAAACTTTGACCAATCATTGCACACCCTCCCATTCCTGAGAAAAAACCTGAAGTGATGTTTGCTGCGCCCTGAGCGACACATTCCCGGTTGCTCTGCCCGCGGGTTTCCGTGATTTCGTCAATGATATTAAGGGTTAATAAACTCTCTATCAATCCTACCCCGGCTACGATAGATGCATAAGGGAGTATAATCATCAAGGTTTCAAATGTAAAAGGAACTGAAGGAATATGAAATGGCGGAAATCCCCCTTTAATCGAGGCCATGTCGCCTACTGTTTTTGTGTCCAACCCAAAGAAAAACACGATCCCAAAAACCACCAAAATAGCGGTTAAAGAAGCCGGTATGGCCTTTGTCAATTTGGGGAGGCCCCAGATAATTAACATCGTTAATAAGACCAAGCCCAATAAAAGATAAAGTGTGCTACCGGTTAACCAGCTTCCTGTATCATCTTTAAATTGATCCAGTTGTGACATAAAAATGATAATGGCCAGGCCGTTAACAAATCCAAAAATAACAGGGTGTGGCACGAGCCTCATCAATTTACCTAACTTTAAGAACCCCACAATAGCTTGCATAATTCCGGCTAAAATGACAGTGGCAAAAATATATTCAGGACCGTGGGAGAGTGCAAGACTTACAATAACAACCGCAATAGCGCCTGTAGCCCCGGAAATCATTCCCGGCCGGCCTCCAAAAATAGAAGCAACCAATCCCACAACAAAGGCTGCATACAAACCTGTTAATGGCGACAAACCTGCCATGAATGCAAAGGCAATGGCCTCTGGGATGAGTGCCATGGCTACTGTTAAACCGGCTAAAATCTCAATTTTATAATCTACTTTCTGGGAAAAATCAAAGAGATTGATGTACTTTTTATACCTCACTTTGTTGTACATTTTCTTTGAAGTTTCTTTGAATTTTGAATAGGCACTCATTCTGGAATGATTAGTTTGTTTTGTAAAACTAGAAAGAGAATTAATATTCCCCTTTTAAAAAGGCGCAAAAATAAGGATAATCAAAAGAACGTTGGGCGTAAATTTTAATTAAAGTTACAGCATTTCAATCCCATCCTCTTTAATCACAATCATTTTGTCTCTGTAGAGCGCACCAATCGCTTTTTTAAATAGTTTTTTACTGAGTCCCAGTTGGTTTTTGATGTCTTCGGGTGTTGATTTGTCGTGCAGTGGCAGAAATCCGCCTGCAGCTTTTAGTTCTTCATAGATAAACTCGGCATTGGGTTCAATACTTTTATAGCCTTCGGGTTGGATGACCACGTCTATTTTTCCGTCCTCACGCACTTTCTTAATGTATGCTTCCATTTTATCACCTGTGCGAATGTCTTCAAAAATGTTTTCGATGTAAATCAAACCCTCATGTTTCTGATTGATAATGACATTGGCCCCTTTTTCGGTTAAATGGGTGACCAATATATCTACCTTATCAAACTTGCTGACGCTTACATTTTCATTGGAAAGAAACTTTCTGGTTTTGCTGGTACCTACCAACCGGTTTGTTTTCTCATCCATATACATATAGACAATATACCAACTGCCTTCTTTCATAGGCCTGGCTTGTTCTTTAAAAGGAACAAACAATTGCTTTTCCAATCCCCAATCCATAAATGCGCCAACTTCATTAACAACCATACAGCGCAGGTATGCAAACTCATTTAGAGTAATATAAGGCTTTAAAGTGGTAGCTACGGGACGTTCTTCGTGATCGAGATAGACAAAAACATTGAGGGTATCCCAGATTTTAAATTCTTCGGGAATATATTTATTGGGCAACAAGATTTCGTTGCTTTCTGAGTCGCCAAGGTAAACGCCTTGAGGTGTTTCTCTAATAATGTCCAAATCGTTGTATTCCCCTATTTTTATCATGGTTTCGTTTTTGCAAAGGTAAACTAAAGTCATAAAAAAAGCGCCTTAAAATGTGGCGCTTGTATTTTTGTTACTTTCAATCTATTTATAAACAGATTCTTTCTTAAAGTGTTTTGCAAGTAAATAATAAACAACTGCACGGTACTTGTTTCTATTTGATCTACCATATTGCTCCATAACAGCGTCTATAGCTTTGTCAAGTTCCGGGCTGTCTTTAAGTCCCAATTTGCCAATCAAAAAGTTTTTCTTAACAGTGTCCAACTCACTTTGGTCTGTGCCGGAAACAGTTGAAGCGTCTGCATTGTAAATAGAAGGACCGCAGCCTATAGTAACTTTAGTTAAGAAATCCATATCAGCATTTACATTGCATTTTTCTTTCAAGTCTGCTGCATACTTTGCAATTAATTCATCTCTTTTACTCATTTTTTTGTTTTTAATGTTAATATACAAAAAAGATTTATTGCGTAAAAGAATTTTACTTTAAGATTTTAATAAATTTTAGGTCAGCTGTTTGAAGTAATTTAAAAGAATGGTATCGTTTTCTGTTCTGGGTGTTTTAATTTCCAATAAAACAGGGTTTTGAGATTCAGAATAGAAGTTGGTTAATTGAGATTCTAACTCATTTTGATTTACTATCAATCTATAGTCAATCTGATGCATTTCACAGAGTTGTTTTGCTGAAAAATCGTGAACCGTCTCAAAAAAAGTTTCAAAATTTGGGGTGTTTTTTTCTCCGGGTAAGATTCTAAAAATTCCTCCTCCATTGTTATTGATGAGAATTATTCTAAATGTTTTTGGAATGTAATTATTCCATAGTGCATTGGCATCATAGAAAAAGCTCAAATCGCCTGTTATAAAAGTGACCTGCTGATTTGAAGCCACTGCTGCACCAATGGCTGTTGAAGTACTTCCATCAATACCACTGGTTCCTCTGTTGCAAAATACTTTTAGTGATTGATCTATTGTGAATAATTGGGCATACCTCACAATCGCACTATTACTCAATTGTAAAATTGTGCTTTTTGGAATTGCCTTCAGAATGAGCTCAAAAACTTTCAAATCTGAAAATGGAATTTTTTCAAGGTATGTAAGATGTTTACGTTCTCTGATTTTTTTTATAGAAAGCCATTTTGTTTGATAATCTGATGGTACAGACTCAACTTTTGGAAGAAATGACTCAAAAAAATCTTGCGGACTCACCTTAAAGTGTTTTTTTAAGTAAAAATATGTGTCATAGGCTTTCTTCTCATCAATATGCCAATGGTGTTTTGCCGGAAATGTCCTTAAAAAAGCTTTTACTTTTTTTGAAATGACCATTCCGCCAAAGCTTATCAAAATATTGGGTTGAAGCTCTTTAAATTCTTCATCTGATAGCGGTGCAATGAGTTGATCTATTGAACAAATAAAATTTGTATGGTGTACATTTGATGTGGTTTCAGTAAGAACTAAAACACTATCATCACTTGCAAGCTGATTGATAATTTGTTTCTGCAAGGAATTTGGTGGTAAGACACCAATAAGAATTAACTTTCGCCTTGAGCAATTCCATAAATCTACATATTCTGAAATTTCGTTATCAATTTCATTTTTAGTAATCTTCACAGGCACATTTTGGGGAGCTATGAGTAATTGGTTTGTTTTTTCATAAAGAGGTTCATCAAAAGGTGCATTAATATGTACCGGCCCTTTTAGCTCTATAGAAATATTAATAGCACTGTTGATTTGGATTTCGTTGTAATCTTGATGTGTTTCTTCAGGCTTTAAATTAGCTGAATAAAGTATGTGTTTTTCAAAAACGTGTTCTTGTCTAATGGTTTGACCATCACCTATATCAATAAAATTTGAGGGTCTGTCTGCAGAAATTACAATTAAAGGGATATCACTGTAATAGGCTTCTGCAATAGCGGGGTAAAAGTTCAAAACTGCAGATCCCGAAGTACAAATCACTGCAGTGGGAGTACCGGTTTGCTGTGCTATTCCAAGTGCAAAAAAAGCTGCGGCTCGTTCATCAACTATACTATAAACGTTAAAAAAGGGATTTTCAGTAAAGCAAATTGTGAGGGGTGCATTTCTTGAACCGGGACAAATAACAATATTCCTGATTTCTTTGATGAAACAAAGCTGAGTAATCGTTTGAGCTAAGGGGATTTTTGAATAAATCATATGCACCACAAAGGTACCTAAGAATTTCTGCTTTAAGTAAGAAATTAAGATAAAATTTGCATCATGGTATCTGCTTTAAACACTGTTTCCTCCCACTCATCTTTGGGTATTGAATCTTTTGTAATTCCTCCTCCAACAAATAAAGTAGCAAGGTCTTTATTGATTTTCATGCATCTTAAATTTACATACAAATCTGCAGAGGAAACATCTACAATGGGTGTTTCTTCATAAATCTTTTCATTCAGATTTATTTCACCCAAAAAGCCCGTGTAAAATTCTCTGTCATAATTTTCATGTGCCTTTATGAATTGAGTTGCTTTGTCTTTTGGTAAACCACAAACTGCTGGAGTGGGATGAAGTCGTTTTATTAAACACGGTATATCACATAATCGTGTGTTTATAGTACCACCTATTTCAGTTTTTAAATGAATGACGTTTCCTGCTTTGAAAGTGGCTGGTTTTGAAATCATCAATATGGGAACAACTTTTTCCAAAGTGTTTTCCAAAAATTGAGTGACTAAAGACTGTTCTTCTTTTTCCTTATCACTCCATATCACTTTAGATTCATCAGTAAATTTTTGTGTGCCGGCGAGTGCCATTGTGCGAAATGTCTTTTTTTCAAGAGAAAATAAACTCTCCGGTGTTGCTCCCAACCACAAACCTACAGATGGGTGATACCAGCAATAGGCAAATGCTAAAGGATGTTTGTCAAGTAGTTTTTTAAATAAGTCAATGATAGAGTCTCCTGTTGTTAATTCTTTAATTTTTACCTCTTCCTTTCTTGATAATACTACTTTTTTTAATTCCCCATTTATTACAGAGTCAATACCCTTTTTAATTAATTCAATATGTGTGTCTCTAAAATCCTTATTTTCCGGAGTTAAATTTGAGACTTTGGTACTTTCCGGAAGCTCACTTGTTTGTAAATAAAAACCCGAATGTAAGTCACATTTTTCAATGGGAAACAGTATTGCATTTAATTCTGTATCAAAGGGTGAAAAGACAAAACCACTTTCTTTAAAGTTTGAGGTCACATAAAGTTTGTCATCTTTTTGAAAAACTCCCCTGATAATTTCCTTACCGGGCTTTCTATAGACAACAAAAGGAAGCTCGTCAGCATAATGCTGCTGAACTTTATTAAACAAGATGTCTAAATCCATGAGGCTAAGATTTTTTGGCGGGGATGGTTATGGTCGTAAGTTTCACTAAAGATACTAATTCTTTTTTAGAATTTAAAATTTTGATTTGCCATAATTGTGTGGTTTTACCCTTATGAATAATTGTGGCAACAGCATCAACATACCCATCTTTGACAGACTTCACGTGATTTGCAGCAATCTCTATACCTCTAACTGCTAAGTTTTCAGTATTTAAAAAAATAAATGCGCCGGCACTGCCCACACTTTCAGCTAAGGCAACAGAGGCACCACCATGCAAAACACCATCCGGTTGATGTACTTTTGAATTAACAGGCATTCTTGCAGTTAGCGAGTTTTCATCAAAATCGATAAAAGTAATACCCAAGGTTTCCATAAGGGTATTTTTACTCATTGCATTACATTGGTTTAAAATTTCTTCCTTCCTCTTTGTCATAGCTTTAGTTTACCTTTGTAAAGTTACAAAAGCAATAGATTATGAACCAAACTGAAATAGAAATTTCTTATAAAACAATTAACACCTATTCCACAAAAAATAAACTCATAAAATCTACTGAAAATATCTGGATGGCTTTTCATGGCATGGGTTACTTAAGTAGGTTCTTTATTGAATATTTTGAGGGATTGGACAAAGAGAAAAACTACATTATTGCACCCCAAGCCCCGGCAAAATACTATCAGGGAAAAGGTTATAAATATGTGGGTGCTTCATGGTTAACTAAAGAAAAAACCCTTCTTGAGACCCAAAACATACTGAAATACACTGCTGCGGTAGCAGAAAATGAGCAACTTTCCAGACACTTGAAAAAGCTTATTGTTTTTGGATTCTCACAAGGTGTTTCAATTGCACTTAGATGGATTGCTGCCGCAAAAGTGAATTGCAAAGCCATTGTAATACATTCAGGCGGAATACCTAAAGAACTTACTGCTGAAAATTTTTCATTCTTATCTGAAAAAACCCCCGTGTACCTTATTTATGGAACTCAGGATGAATACATCACAGAAGAACGCATACAAACCGAAAAGGAACTGGGAAACAAACTTTTTGGCAACCGACTCCAAATTATTCCTTTTGAAGGGAAACATATTGTAAACACTACTCTCATCAATCAACTCGCAGACAAAAGCTAATTAAATTCTTACATTTGATTTACAATTATTGTGCACTTAGTCGAATATATTTGCAACTTAACTTGCTAATTTTGTACATTCGTTTAAATATTAAGATTTAATCCCAAATTAATCTACTTATGAAAGCACTAACCGCGCTAATTGCCTTTTGTTTTGCGTTGACCGCAACAGCTCAAATTTCATCAACCGAAAGACAAGCACTTGTCGATTTATTCCAAAGTACAAACGGTACTCAATGGAACACGGTGTGGGATCTTGATAAGCCTGAGAATACCTGGTGGGGTGTAGAAATTAAAAACAATACCGTTGTTGGGATTGAACTGGGCTTCAACAACCTTCAAGGAGAATTACCGGCGTCTATAGGTGATTTAAAAAACCTCGAATCACTTAAATTGTTTTTCAATCAAATTGGCGGAAGTTTGCCTAACGAATTGTTTACTTTAAAAAATCTTAAAACACTCGACTTAAACAGCAATCTTATTACAGGTTCTATTCCATCATCAATAGGTGAATTGAACAAGCTGGAAGAGCTATTGCTAAGCAGTAATAATTTAACGGGAATGCTTCCTTCTGAAATTGGAAGTCTCAATCAATTGAAAACCCTTGTTGTATTTGACAACCACTTTTTTGGAGATTTTCCTTTAGCCATCTCAAGCCTTGAAAATCTCAATGAAGTTGTTATTGCCAAAAACAATTTCAATTCTGAGAGTTTAAAAACCTCAGTTGCACTAATTATTTCCAATGGTGCCACTGTTGATTTTGACGAAATAAAAACACACTCTCAAAATACTGAATTTGCAATTCTTGTAATGGATGATGAGAATTAATTTATATAAAATACAATAAAAAAGAGCGACTCTTTCGAGTCGCTCTTTTTTTTGTGTTTAAACTTTTAATGCATTACTTAACTTCTTCGAAATCAACGTCTTCAACATCACTGTTTTCTTTTTCAGTTCTGTTGCTGGATGCATCACCTGAAGGTTCTCCTCCCGGTGCTCCACCTTGTTGTTCTGCTTGTGCTTTGTACATTTCCT
>JANSXN010000050.1 GCA_024742935.1 Flavobacteriaceae bacterium | reverse complement strand
TACGGTGAGGAAAATTTATTGATGCAAAATGACTCTGAATTTACAAAAAAAATGCTAGTAGATATTGATAATGATGGCTTTTTGGATATTTTGGCAACAGATTTTGTATATGCTGAAGGCGCTATTTTTTGGTATAAAAATTTAGGGAACTTGACGTTTGGTCCCAAGCAAATTATATTTCAGTTTGATTGGTTTCAATCAGGAGGAACTAACATAATCGAGTTTCAATATGCCGATTTAAATGGTGATGGTAAAATGGATCTCATTATAACTTCAGAAGATGAAGACGGCTTTATAGACACCTTTTGGTTAGAAAATTTAGATAACGAGGGTAACTTTGGCGACCTTCAATTTATAATGGATTCTAGTCATCAATATCTTTTTTATGACCTCAATAATGATTCTTTCAATGATATGTTGCTTTGGAATAGATTCAGTAATACATTGGCTTGGATGGAAAACGAAGGTGGATTGGGTACTTTTGGCACCCCTCAAATTATCAGTACAGAAATTGACTTTGTAGCTGATGCCAAAGCTGTTGATTTTGATAATGATGGTTTTCTTGACATTGTTTCGGCCTCAATTGCTGACGATAAGTTGGCTTGGTATAAAAACAATTTCTTAAGTATAGCAGAAAATGAGACTAACAGTTATCAAATTTATCCAAACCCCACATCTGGCATTCTTTATGTAGAATCAAAGTATCCTGTTTCCAGTATTTCTATCTATACTACTTTAGGACAAAAGATTCAAGCAACACTGGAAAACAACCAAATTGACTTTTCCAAAATTCAAAAAGGTGTTTATTTGTTAAAAATAGAAGGTGGAAATGGCCATTCTCATATCCATAAAATTTTAAAAAAGTAATATTTCTTAAATAGTGCCTATTTCCTCTAAGTTGAGAACAAGTAGCTTTTAACTATCTTTGCATTAAAATAAAATTCAAGATGCAACTCAATTTAATACCCAAAATAAAACATACGCAATCCAATAATTTCTTTTTAATGGCAGGCCCTTGCGCCATTGAAGGGGAAGAAATGGCACTTCGCATTGCCGAGCAGGTGGTTAAGATTACAGACAAACTTGAAATTCCTTACATCTTTAAAGGCAGTTTTAAAAAAGCCAACCGCAGCCGCATTGACAGCTTTACAGGCATAGGCGATGAAAAAGCATTGAAAATTCTAAGAAAAGTCTCTGAGACTTTTGATGTTCCCACGGTAACAGACATACACGAAGTGAGCGATGCCGCTATGGCCGCAGCTTATGTGGATGTGCTGCAAATCCCTGCATTTTTAGTGAGACAAACAGACCTGGTGGTTGCAGCAGCCAATACCGGTAAAGTGGTTAACCTTAAAAAAGGCCAATTTATGAGTCCCGAAAGTATGAAACACGCCGTCACCAAAGTAACCGATTGCGGCAACCCGCAAGTCATGGTAACAGACCGTGGCACTATGTTTGGCTATCAGGATATGATAGTTGACTTCAGAGGAATACCCACAATGAGGGAGTTTGCACCAACAGTTCTAGATGTCACACACAGCTTACAACAACCCAATCAAAGCAGTGGAGTCACCGGTGGCAGACCTGATATGATCGCCACCATTGCCAAAGCCGGAATTGCCGTGGGTGTGGATGGTATTTTTATCGAAACCCATTTTGACCCCGCCAATGCCAAAAGTGACGGAGCCAATATGCTTGACTTACAGTATTTGGAAAAATTGTTAAGTGATTTGACTGCGATTAGGAAAACGATTAATAGCTTATAAGACATGAAGGGTTTGGTATTTTTTATTCTTACTCTTTTAATATCGCTTTCTGTTTCTTCACAACCGGGTAAAAATCATGAGTTTGGGAAGCCTTCTCAAAATGAAATTGAGATGGAAGTTTATGACTTAGACCCTGAGGCCACAGCAATCTATCTCTATGAAAAAGGAAATTTATACTTTCAAATTAAAGAGGAAAGAGTCTGGATTGTTAATGAATATTATGCTAAAATAAAAGTATTTAATGCCGCTAAGTTTGACGCTAGTGTGGAGATTCCATATTACACTACAACAACATTAGGTGAAAGAATTGAAGACTTAGAGGCTCACTCAATATCTGACAACACTACTTATAAAGTTGACCCAGCAGAAATTTATTCACAACACGATTATGGCAGGTGGCATTCTAAGGTGTTTTCATTTAATAATGTTAAGGACGGGAGTGTTTTAGAATACCGTTATACTATCGCATCACCCTATCATCTATCATTTGAAGATTGGCAATTTCAAGGCAGTTTACCAAAGGTTTACAGTGAATTTAATGCTAGTATTCCTTTAAATTATATTTACCGTAAGTTTTTGATTGGCGATCAAAAACTTGATAAAGAAGTTTCAGTTATCAAGAAAAAATGTTTAAAATCTGATGCTTTATTTATAGATGCCGATTGTGAATATTTAGAGTTTGCTATGAAAGATATTCCAGCTTTTGAGCAGGAGGATTTTATGCTTAGTAAGAAAAACTATATTTCAAGAATAGTCTTTAAAATTAAGGAATATACAAACTATTACGGCAGAAAAATCATTTACCAAAAACCCTGGGATAAGCTTGATACAGACTACAATAAGAATAACATAATCCAAGATGAATTAAAAAATAAAAATTTCTTTAAAAATAAAGTTCCAAAAGAAATTAAGGAAATAGAAAATGAAAAAGAAAGAGCAAAAAAAATATTTGCTTTTTACCAAAATTACTATACTTGGGATAACTACTATTTTGACGCCCAAGACAAAATTGATGTAAAAAAAGCTTTTCAAGAAAAAAAGGGAAGTGTTAGTGAAATAAACCTTTCCTTGATGAATAGTTTGCTTGGTTTGGGTTATGATGCCTATGTCGTCTTGCTTTAAACAAGGAACAATGGTTTGCCTAACCAAATTTACACAAGCTTTCTTGAATTTGATTATCTTATTATAAAAGTTGTCATAAATAATACAGCCTATTTTCTAGACGCTACCGACAAAAATACATCTTTTGGCATATTGCCATTTCACTGTTTGAATCATTATGGTAGATTAATGAATTATAAAGGAAAAAGTAAATGGATTAACATAACCACTAATGAACCAAGCATCAAACAGATTAATATTCTAGCATCAATTGATGAAAATGGCTTGTTGAAGGGAAGGGCAAGAGAAATGAACACCTTGCATTTTAATAGGATAAAAAGGACTGAACTTGAAGATTTCGACAAAAATAATTATATAAGTTCGCTGGAAAAAGAATATAGAAATAGTAAAATATCAGCATTAATAATTAATCAAGAATCCAGCAATGAAGTACCTTTAATAGAAGAGTTTGAGTTTGAATTACCTCTTGAAATTCAAGAAAATTTATACTTTCTAAACCCCTTTTTAAAATCATTTTTTTCTGACAATCCATTTAAACTAAAAAAAAGAAACTACCCCATTAACTTTGGTTACAAGCATAATTATATTTATCAAATAACTTTAAAAATAGATCCCTCTTTTAAACTTCCTAAACTTCCAGAAAACAAAACTTTTAGAATTGGCGATCGCACAGCTGAATTGAATTTTTTAATCAGTGAGAACAAAAACCTAATTAACATTAGGCTCTCTTTAACAATCGACCGGGAAGAATTCGCAAGCGAACAATACACAGGGATTAAAGACATATTCAATGAGTTAGTTTTTATTCAAAATAATACCCAGGTAATTTTAGAAAAAAAATAGTTAATTTTTTTCCTAAATTAGTTTCAATTTTTGTTATTAAAATTTTCAAGAATAACTTGAAATATTTAAAATGACATTTATCATTTTTTAAATAAAGGTATCTTTTGATATTTGTTTTCTAAATTTTCTAATATGATAGGTCTCAACATTCCCCTCTTTAACTACGCAAACGGCGCTTTTATTATGATTGTCGTTTTTGGACTCGTTATTATTGGTTTAATCGCCGGCGTCTATTTGATGATGAATAATGATAAAAAGAAAAAATCTGAAGAATAGTATTGTTTTATAAAAATCATATCACAAAAAAAGGTTGTTGCTGGCGCAACAACCTTTTTTAATAAAAGCCCGCAGTATTAGCTCCCCAACTAATAAAGCACTGTAAAGATGCATCAATTGACGTATACCAAACAAGGGGGTTTTTCCTGTTTTTTAATTAGGTTTATAGTCAGGGTGTCTAATTTCCATCAACATACCCTTGCAAATAAGCAAATCGCGGAGTGAGTTTGCCTTCTTTTGTAATCAAGGCACGTTCTAAAACACCCTCTCTATCACCATTAAAAAATGCAGGAATGACGTGCTCTAAAAACATCTCTCCAAAGCCTTCACTGGCATCTTTGGGTAACTCACAGGGTAAATTATCAACGGCCATTACTGTAATAGCACCGGGAGCATCAAAAGAAACTTCTTTTTCAGATTCTGGGTCATATCCATAAAAAGGGTCTGCGATGGTTGATGGTCTTATGGTGCAGGCTATAGGCCCGTCTATATCACAGGAAATATCAGCCACCAGATTGATTTTGAAATTTTGTTGTTTTGCATCTTCTCTGGTAAAAAGATAGGGCGCCCCATCACCATAAAAATGACCGGTGATGAGCATGTCGCTCACTTTTGCAAAACGCATAAAATCACTTTCATAATCCGATGGATCTTCAAAAAAAGCATACTTATCCCCTTCCTTTCCATCGATGCGCTTGTTGTAATCCATTACATCTATAAAACAATAGACGGCCTCATCATATGATTTTGAAAGATAGTCTTCAACAGAGACTTCCGGAATTTCCAAATGGTCCAATATTTCCTTTGCACCAAAGGCCACTTTGCCTCTTCCGGTAAGGACAATTTTTATGTTGGGTAGTTTTATTTTATCGAGTTCCCTTTTTACAGCATCCAGATCGGCGAGGTGCTCTACTTTGGGCAATTCATAAAGTTCCTCTCTAATTCCCAAAGCTCTAAAGCCATTATAAGCCCCCACCAGGCCTGCATAACGCCCAAAACCAATGAGCCTCTGTTTTGAAGAAGTCACTATGGTTTCGTGGTCATAGAGTTCAATGTTTTTTTCGAGAATTGCTTTTAAAAGATTTCGGTTATAAGGTTGTTTCTTTATGGTATGGCTAAAGAAAAAATATTTCTTGTTAGGTATTAATGCCGAAACAGGCACTTCCTTCACTCCTATCATGACTTCACAATCGCTCACATCTTCAGAAACTTCAAAACCCTTTTCGCGGTATGCGCTGTCAGGAAAAACACGAATATCTGAGGCTTCCACTTTGATTTGCGCATCCGGAAACTGTTTTATGACTTCCTGACACTTTTCAGGTGAAAAAACGACACGTCTATCAGGCGGATTCTTTCGTTCTTTGATGATTGCAAATTTTACAGGCATTTGGAATGTTTTTTGTGTTGAAGTGATTTAATCTTTTTTGATTGAGGCGAAAAATGATGATTTTTGTTTCATATGAAGGCTTTTTTGAGTTGCATAGCCTTAGCTATGGAACGAAAAAAAGACGAATATGGGGCAAAAAGAGCATTTTTTTAGCCAATTAAAAAAAGTTTAAATCACTTCATTAATTATATAGGTTTGCAAAGATAGAATTTTAAGCTGTATCTTTGCATTTCGCTTAAAGCGAAAACTATTTTATTGGGGTCGACTGGTTTTGACAGCGAGACTAATGGGATGGTAAGCACGCCGAGCGCTGGGTTACAGCTCGTAAATCTCATAATTCACACTTTTTAAACGGCGAAGATAACTACGCCCTAGCTGCATAATCCGAATTACAGTAGGATAATGCCTCGTCCGACTAGGTCGGAAAGCAGGATGTCTCTCAACGGCCTTGGTTTGCGGCAATTGATATAGAGACATCGTAAAAGTAAACCTAGAAACCACAGGGTCTTGATGTGGTTTTGAAGCTCAATTGAGACTAAGGGCAACTTTGGATGTTTTTTTCCGGTGTTGTCACAAAAATTAATAAAAAACTAAGCGTGTAGAAAGCTGTTTTATTACTTGTTTGGACGAGGGTTCGAATCCCTCCGACTCCACCTTCGCCCTCCGAAGCTTTTGAGTTTACGAAAAAGCGTAGGAGGGTTTTTTTATTCCTGCATTTTAATGAAGCTCCGGCTTCGGAGGGCTTCGGTGGACGCAGTCCACCTTCATATTAAATTTCTTTGGACGCAGTCCATCTTCACGTAAAGTTTCTTTGGACGCAGTCCACCTTCACGTAAAGTTTCTTTGGACGCAGTAGACCTTCACGTAAAGCTTCTTTCCACTTTAATTTTTTTATACCTTTAACTAAACACTTAAAAATGAAGTTTATGTATGTAGAAACTGATTCCCTTTGGTATGTTTATATTTTGCACTGCAATGACAATTCCTTTTACACAGGTTGTACAGACAATCTTGAGAGAAGACTGGAACAACACAATAAAGGTTATGTAAAATCAACCGAAATGAGATTACCGGTTTCAATCATAACTAAGATAACTTTTACCAATAAATACACAGCATATAATTTTGAAAAGTACCTAAAGTCGGGTTCAGGGATTGCATTTAGGAATAAACGTCTGGTATAGATATTATGAGAGGGCATCGCCCTCCGAAGTTTTCGAATTTATGAGAAAGCGTAGGAGGGTTTTAAGACGCCCGGGCCCTAAGGCACGGCTTGTTGCATTTCCTAATTTGAACTCCAAGGAATCATCGCCAGATAATCCCAATTACGATTCTTCAAAGTAATATTTTTAAATATTATATAATTATATTCATTAAAAACTAAATTTTATTTATATTTGCTTTAACATTATTAAAAAATGAATCCAAAATTACCCATCCATTGCCCGGCTTGTGAAGCTGCTTTAAAGGTGTCTCAGTTACTATGTGAGAGTTGCAGCACATCTGTAAATGGCACTTTTTCCCTGCCCTTGTTTTTAAAATTGCAGAATGACGAACAAGATTTTATATTAAAATTTCTGCTCAACAGCGGTAGTTTAAAAGAAATGGCCAAACAAATGAATATTAGTTATCCCACATTAAGAAACAAACTGGACGATCTGATAGAAAAAATAAAACAAATGCAAACTGATGAAGACCTTCCTCTTTAATCCTTTTAAACGATACAGTGAGCAGCAACTGCTCCTTTTTGGGGGTGTCACGGCCATTTTTGGAGTTGTTTTTGCCTCCTTGACAAACACCCATTTTGATGGGGTGCTGGACACGCATTTTGGGCATACCGTAACTTTTAAAACAGCTGCTTTTCAATCTATAATTAATATAGTAAGCATTGTTTTGGTTTTTTATCCGGCGGGGAAATGGATCAATTCTAAAACACGCCTGATAGATATTTTTAATCTTTCACTCATTATAAAAATACCTGCTTATTTTATGATGCCCCTGAACATCAATAACTGGGCCTATTTAAAAACAGAACCGCTGCTGGAAGCTGTTTCAAATCCTTTTAATCTGCAGTTTACACCGGAAATGATTTTGTTTTTAGCACTATCATCCATTTTAGCCATAGGGGTTTTTGTATGGCTTATCATTTTGCTCTATAACGGCTTTAAAGTAGCCACAAACCTAAAAGAAACCAAACACATCATTCTATTTATACTCGCAATAATTGTCGCAGAAATCGTTTCTAAAGTTTTATTAATGATTTTGTAAAATGGATTTTACCAACGACCTTTTTTTAATAAGTGGAACCCTAGGTTTTATATCTATAATCACCGGATTCATTCTATTAAAGTTTCCACCAAAAAACATTAATTTCCTGTATGGGTATCGCACAAAATCCTCTATGAAATCAAAAGAACGTTGGGACTTTGCTCAAAGCTATTCCGCAAAATTAATGATTAAAGGAGGGGTGTTGTATCTTGGGCTTGGTGTTTTGGGTCTTTTCCTAAACCTTTCTCACATACCCAATGTGAGTATTGGAATCGGTACTCTTTTACTAGGTTGTATTTATTTGATAGTTAAAACAGAACTAAAACTCAAACAAAAATTTGAATCTAATGAAACCATTTAAAGAAACCCAACGATTTGACCAGTGGTGGGTAAAACTCATCCTGATTATTGTAATAGCAGCCACAGCAATTCCACTTTATATGGTTTTTAATGAAGCTGCATTTAGAGAAGAAATGTTCTGGCCGGTTTTGATACCTGTCCTCATCACGGTGGGAGCTATCCTGTTTATCTATATGTTACGACTAGAGACCACTATCGATGCAAAGGGCATTCACTATCGTTTTTTCCCTTTCGGAAAAAAGTCTCTTTTCTGGCACGATATTTCAGAATGTTATGTGAGAGCATACAGCCCTTTAAAAGAATATGGAGGTTGGGGCATTCGATGGGGATTTAATGGAAGGGCATATAATGTTAAAGGCAACAAAGGCATACAAGTGATTCTTAAATCTGGAAAGAAAATTCTTTTCGGAACACAAAAAGAAAGTGAAGCAAAAAACGTTATTCTATCTTATAAAGACAACTTTTCATGAAAAACATAATCACAACAATCACAATCTTCGTTTTTACTTTTGGCTTTGCTCAGGAAAAAAACTACACCGAGGAAGAAATCACGCTCACAAATTTGATAGAGGGAACTTTGTTGGTTCCCCATACTGAAACTTCGGCTCCGCTTGTCATTATCATTCAGGGTTCAGGCCCCACAGACCGAGACGGCAATCAGCCAAATATGAGAAATAACTCGTTAAAATACCTCGCCGAAAGTCTGGCAGAAGAACAAATTGCCACATTCAGATTTGATAAAAGGCTGGTTAAACTTGCCCGGCAAGGTCGCTTAAAAGAAGAAGACATCAATTTCAATGATTTTATTGAGGATGCTAATGCCGTGATAAAACATTTTCAAGATGACAATCGATTTTCACATCTTGTTATTGCAGGGCATAGTGAAGGTTCGTTAGTGGGCATGGTAGCCGCCACCAATGATGCAGATGCGTTTATCTCCATCGCCGGAGCCGGTCAGCAAATTGATACTGTAATTGTTGAACAATTGAGAAGGCAAAGCCCGGAACTGGCAGACGAAGCCCGAAAAAACTTTGATGAATTACGTGAAACCGTAGCAGTAAAAAATTACAGTGTGATGTTGTCTTCCATTTTCAGGGAAAGTGTTCAGCCCTTTATATACAGTTGGATGCAATACAATCCAAAAACCGAAATCGCCAAACTGGATATACCGGTTTTAATTTTAAACGGAACTGAAGATATACAAACAGATGTTGAAGAAGCCCGATTATTGCATCAGTCAAAACCACTTGCTGAAATGTACCTCATAGAAGGTATGAATCATATTTTTAAGGAAATTACAAAAGGCGATACCATTGAAAATGCAAAATCATACAATGAACCACAAAGACCCATTATGCCGGAACTGGTTGAGAGGATTACTGTGTTTATAAAGGGTTTGGATAACTAAGATTTAGTATTCAGTGGCCGTGTTCAATAGCCGTATTCAGTTTTTTTGAACTTTAATTTTATTTTTGTTTTTCTAAAATAATAGGGGCAAGGTTATGACATAAGACTTGAAAAATACATCCCTACTCTTTTTTCTAATGTCTATTGTCTAATATCTCATTTCTACCACCTCATAATCACACTCCCCCAGGTAAACCCACTTCCAAAAGCGGCAAGCACCACCAAATCACCTTCATTTATTTTACCCTTTTCCCATGCTTCAGTTAAAGCGATGGGAACGGAAGCTGCTGTCGTATTTCCATAATGCATAATGTTATTATACACTTGATCGTCTGAAAGTCTGAAACTTCTTTGAATAAACTGAGAAATTCTCAAATTGGCTTGATGTGGAATCAACATATTGATGTCTTCCTTTTTTAAGCCATTGGCTTCAAGACCTTCCATAATCACTTCCGAAAAACGAACAACAGCATTTTTAAAAACAAACTGCCCGTTCATAAATGGAAAGTAAGATTCATCATCAGGATTGTTGTCTTTTAAAATATCGTTTACCCAACGCTTGCCCATACCGGGAGCGATGAGTGAAAGTTCCTCTGCAAATTCGCCCTGTGAATGTAAATGGGTGGATAAAAGTCCTTTGTGATCATCTTCAGACCGACTTAAAATAGCGGCTCCTGCACCGTCCCCAAAAATAACGGTAACTCCCCTGCCACGCGTGGTTTTATCCAATCCATGCGAGTGTAGTTCAGAACCAATTACCAGTATGTTTTTATACATACCTGTTTTGATATATTGATCGGCAATAGAAAGTGCATACACAAACCCTGAGCATTGATTACGCACATCCAGCGCTCCCACCGTTTTGATATCCAGCGCGTGCTGCACCTGAACTCCGGGTCCCGGAAAGTAATAATCAGGACTTAGTGTAGCAAAAATGATAAAATCAATGTCGTCTTTAGAAATTTTTGCACGTTCTATGGCAATTCTTGCGGCTTTGACTCCCATAGAGGAAGTGGTTTCCCCGCTTCCGGGTACAACCCAGCGTCGTTCTTGTATTCCTGTGCGTTCCTGTATCCATTCATCATTGGTGTCCATCATTTTGGACAAATCATCATTAGTAACCACATTTTCAGGAACATAACTTCCCAGTCCGGAAATTTTTGAAGTGTATAATTTTCTCATTTCTTATGCTATTTAACTCAAGGCAAGATAAAGATTAATAATCAATGACAGAACGGTTTTAGCCCTTGTTTTATATGCATGCATAAGAATTGATGTATATTAAAAAACAAAAGAGGTACACTCCTTTGAAGAACGTGAGCATACCTCTTTAAAACAACCTAACCAATAAATAAAAAATTATCTGTGTTTGTGTGAAAATTAATTTTTCATAGCAATTTATTTCCCACAGTATTTATCTATGATGTAAATATAATACTGTTTATTCTTTACGCAAAATATTTAAACAGAATATTTTGTTAATATTTTTTTAGATAATCGATTAATTCTCAGTGTAAATACGATAGTCATTTATTCGAACCTGTGCCCCCAGATCATTCATCAAATTATAGAGCCCAAAAAAGGTGCGGTTAATATATAAAAAGTGCTTGGAGCCTCTATTCCCATTCATTTTTCTGATTTCGGTGTCTTTGGAATATTTATCACTTAACTCAGCAATTTTTCCAAAAAACACAGGGTCTGAAAAGTCAAAAGTCTCACTGTGAAACGGCTGGGTAAACAAACTGAGCATTTCATGAAACAACTCTGAGAAAAATTTCAGCTCTTCATCGGTATCTTCTTTTCGTAAAATTTCCAAAGCCATCATCTTTTCAGTAAAGATTTTTGGGTTATTGATATTCTCAGGCTTTGCCAGTTCAAAATAAGGATCATAAAACTCCTGAGGCACCCGCTTGATACATCCAAAATCAATCGCAATCAATTCCCCTTCAGGACTCACTAAAAAATTTCCGGGATGCGGATCTGCGTGCACACTTTTTAAAACGTGCATTTGGTACATATAAAAATCCCAAAGTGTTTGGCCTATTTTGTCTGCCAGCACTTTGTCTGTGTTGCGTTTTGTGAATTCAGAAAGGTGTTCGCCATCCATCCAGTCCATTGTGAGTATGCGTTCGCTGGAGAGGTTTTCATAGTAGTCCGGAAATCTCAAATTGGGAATGTGTGCACAGGCTTCAGTAATTTCACGACTTTGCTTTAATTCGAGGTTGTAATCTGTTTCCTCCATCAGCTTGTCTTCAACCTCTTTGAAGTATTTATCAGAATCTTTGGCTTTGATATTAAACATCTTGAGGGCAACGGGTTTTACCAGAGCAAGATCACTACTAATGCTCTCTGCAATACCGGGATATTGAATTTTAACAGCCAGTTGCTTTCCGTTCAAAGTGGCACGGTGCACTTGCCCGATACTCGCTGCATTGACTGAATCTGCTTCAAAAGTATCAAACAAAGCTTCAGGCTCCTGACCCAGATATTTTTTAAACGTCTTGCGCACCAGAGGAGCCGATAAGGGCGGTACCTGAAACTGTGCCAACGAAAACTTCTCCACATAAGCCCGTGGCATAATGTTTTTTTCCATACTTAGCATTTGTGCCACTTTCAGCGCACTGCCTTTCATACTTTTAAGTCCGTCATAAATATCCTCGGCGTTTTCTTCATTGAGCTTATCCTTGGTCAACTCAGGATTTACCAACTTGCCTCCATAATATTTCAAATAGTTTCCACCCACTTTGACTCCGGTTTTAACAAGCTTTGAGGCACGTTGAATCTTTCCGGTTGGGATATGGTCTAATGTTTTCATAAAGTCATTTAATAGCAGGTTGACCCTGAATTACTGTTTGATAAAACTCTTAATACTTAGTACTTAATACTTGATACTTTTTTAAGCCATTTTCTCTTTCCAGATAAACTTTCCAAAGTCAATGACACTTTCAAGGGGTGTGGTTGCAAAGACATCAAAGATAGCACGCACTGATTTTTCGATTACTACATCGGTTTTTTCAAAGGAAGGCGAATTGTCATCCATCCAGAATTTGAGGATAAATACAAATTGCAACCAGGCGCCTTCGGAAAAAATCACTGCAGGTTGTTTGAGAAATTTAAGTTGTTGCTCATCGTTCTTTTCTTCAATGAGTTCACTGGCAAATGCTTTTATTTTTTTTCGCAAGGGTGAAAGCTGCTGCATCATCTTCAGTTTGTCTTTGTCTTCGTGAAGTGAAAACAACACATAACTGCGGTTTGCCGTGAGCAATTCAAAAAAGGTATAGAAAAAAGTGAGCATTTTTTCCTGATTGGAAAAGCTTTCATACTCTTTGTTTTTTTGTGACAAATCTGTAGTCATCTGATAAAAAGTAGTCCAGATACCCGATTTCAAACCTTCAAAGGAACCAAAGTGCTTGTAAAAGTCCTGTTCTGTGAAACCATTTTCTTTGGAAAACTTGTAAATTGAAACAGGGGCTTTTTCGTGCTCCAGCACATACTGCATATAGGTATCAATAAGTTGTTGACGTGTTACTTTTTTTGTAGCGGAAGTCTTTTTTTTAGTAGCCATAAGAGTGATTTTTAATGCTATACAAAGATACAAAATGTTTAACCTATTTTAATTGTAAGTTAAACAGAAAGTTTTGTTAAAAATAATCAGTATTCCCTTTTTGAAACACAATGAGTCGGTAAATCATTAGTACTTTTTTCGCATTCAAATAATCGCTAACTTTCGTATCTTTAAATTCAAACAACTCGAGTAAAATGCTCAAAGACACTTTCAATAGAACCCACGATTACCTGCGCATCTCCCTAACCGATGCTTGTAACTTCCGATGTGTGTATTGTATGCCCAATGAGCAAATGAAATTTATGCCTGCCAAACATTTGATGCAAGCCAACGAAATTGAAAGCATTGTCAAAACCCTTGTGGACTTGGGGGTCAAAAAAATCAGGTTGACGGGCGGCGAACCTCTTGTGCGAAAAGACGCAAAAGACATTATTGAACGAATTTCCAAATTTCCGGTGGAGCTTACCTTAACTACTAATGCTGCTTTGGTGGACGATTTTATAGAAGTTTTTCACCAGGCAGGAATCAGGTCTGTTAATGTGAGTTTGGACACTTTGAAACGAGACAAATTTCTGGAACTTACCAAACGCGATTTGTTTGATAAGGTTTGGAAAAATATTCAGCTGTTGATTGAAGAAGGGTTTCACCTAAAAGTGAATGTGGTGGTTATGAAAGGCATCAACGACAACGAAATTCTCGATTTTATAGAATGGACCAAAAACCAACCCGTTCACGTGCGCTTCATAGAGTTTATGCCCTTTGATAAAAATCAATGGAACAGCTCAAAAGTATTTAGTTTTCAGGAAGTTCTCAACTTAATTGAAACGCAGTATAGCTATATCAAGATAAAAGACGAAGCCAATGCGACAGCAAAAAAATACAAACCCCTGAATCACGAAGGGACTTTTGCCGTTATCAGCACAATGAGTGCACCTTTTTGTCACAATTGCAATCGGATGCGGCTCACCGCAGACGGCAAAATGAAAAACTGCCTTTTCTCAAAAGGCGAAGCAGATATTCTTTCCGTTTTGAGAAATCAGGAAGACATCACGCCCATTATCAAAAAATGTGTGGGGCAAAAAGAAAAAGCACTCGGCGGACAGTTTGAAGGCGATTTCCATCAAATAGATACTAATAAAATAGACAATCGGAGTATGATACGCATTGGAGGCTAACTTTTATCCACCGTTATTCCCAAAACGTCATAACCAGAATAATCAATTAAAAATGATCTCAGTTTTAGAAGCTAAACAACACATTATAAAACACGTTAAATCACCACGTGTTGAAGAAAAATTACTTTCTGATGCATTGGGATTTGTCCTGGCTGAGACGCTTTTGGCAGAAATAGATACACCTCCTTTTGACAATTCGGCGATGGATGGCTATGCGTTTTCATATTCTAAATGGGATAAGAAAAGTGCCTTGACCGTGATTGGCGAAGTGCAAGCCGGAAGTGAAAACAGTTTAAAAACAGGCGCCAATGAAGCCATCAGGATATTCACAGGTGCCCCGGTTCCACCCGAAGTTGATACCGTGATTATGCTGGAAAAAGTAGAACGCAACGCTGATAAAATCACCTTACTTGATGAAAACCTAAAACAAGGAGGCAACATCCGCCCCAAAGGTTCGCAGACTAAAAAGGGAGATGTCGCTTTACAAAAAGGACAACTAGTAACGCCTGCCGGTATTTCCTATTTGGCAGGAATGGGCTATTCAAAAGTGAAGGTGTTTACCAAACCCAAAGTGAGCATCATCATCACCGGAAAAGAACTCGTAAAAGCCGGAGAAACGCTCGAAACAGGTAAAATCTATGAATCCAACGGAATTGGATTAACAGCCGGGTTGCGCCAACTGGGTATTGAGCCGGTTTCGGTGGCACAGGTTGACGATGTTTCAGAAAGTATTGAAAATGCCATTGAAAGCCAATTGAACAGCGATATCATCATACTTACCGGAGGTGTTTCAGTGGGGAATTATGATTTGGTTCCGGCGGCTTTGGAAAAATGTGGCGTGGAGAAAATTTTCCATAAGGTGAAACAAAAACCCGGCAAACCTTTTTATTTCGGCACGACCTCAAACGCACTCATTTTTGCACTTCCCGGAAATCCGGCAGCGGTAATGACTTGTTTTTATGAATATGTAGTGACCGCCATTGATGCATTGATGCAAAAAACGCATTTAAAAACTTTGATGCTTTCTTTGGAAAATGATTTTAATAAAAAACCGGGCTTGACCAATTTTTTAAAAGGTAAAACCACAGAAAACGGGGTCAAAATATTAGACAGTCAACTCAGTTATATGCTCAATTCGTTTGCGATAGCAGATTGCTTAATTACGCTTGACGAAGACAAAACGGAATACAAAAAAGGGGATTTAGTAGTTGTTTTAATGATTGCTTAAAATGGACATAAAAAACTATCAAATAAAAGGACGCATCTGGTTGGAAACCGACCAGGGACATCAGTTGGGACCCGGGCGACAAAAACTATTATTGGCTATAAAAGAACTGGGCTCCATCACCGAAGCGGCTAAAAAAATGAAGATGTCTTACCGGCACGCCTGGGAAATCATCAATGAGCTGAATTCCGTTTCCGGCCAGCTCATTGTAGAGAAAAATAGCGGCGGTACAAATGGAGGCGGCAGCAAACTAACAACCGCCGGTGAAACTTTGTTAAAACAATTTGAAGAGTGTCAAAAGGCCTTTGAAACATTTAAATCACAAATCAATCAGGGAAATAGATGAATATAGAATTCACCATTTTGTTTCTTAGCTTGCTTTTTAGTGCAGCATTCTTCTATTCCTCTGTAGGACATGGAGGGGCAAGTGGATATTTGGCATTGATGGCTTTGTTTTCATTCGCTCCTGAAACGATGCGCCCCACGGCTTTGGTATTGAATATTTTTGTGTCGGGCATCGCCTTTTATCAGTTTTATCGAAAGGGCTTTTTTCAATGGAGCCTGTTTTGGCCATTTGCGGTAACTTCCATTCCGGCGGCGTTTATCGGCGGTTTAATCACCGTGGACGAACAGATTTATAAACGCATATTAGGAATTTTGTTGTTTTTTGCCATCGCACGCTTTTTAGGATTTGGCACCAATGAAAATAGAAATCCGAAAAAACAACTCGTGTTGCTTTCGTTATTGATAGGGGCTGTTATTGGGCTTTTCTCCGGAATGATTGGTATTGGTGGGGGTATTATTCTAAGTCCGTTGATTCTCCTTTTGGGCTGGGCAAACCTGAAACAAACGGCTGCTATTTCTGCACTTTTCATTTTCGTAAATAGTGTATCAGGTCTGTCGGGCTTGTTTTTACAAAGTGTTCAATTCAACGTTTTAATGTGGACGATGCTAAGTGTGGCGTTTGTAGGCGGTTTGTTGGGCTCTTATTTTGGCGCAAATAAATTCAACAGTAAAAAACTAAAGTATATGCTCTCCTTTGTATTGCTCATCGCTTCGGTCAAATTAATATTCACCTAAATGATTACACCCATTCCACATACCACAGCTTACATTCTCGCCGGCGGGAAAAGTTCCCGAATGGGCGAAGATAAAGGTCTGAAACTATTCAATGGAAAAGCACTTGTACAAATCGTTATTGATCAATTGCAACAAGCGGTTAATAAGGTAGTCATAGTCTCCAATAACAACGCCTATAAACAATTCGGACTGGAAGTCATAGAAGATGTGGTGAAAGACATCGGACCGGCAGGAGGTATTTACAGTGCTTTGCAACACAGCACTTCGGATAAAAATTTTATCGTGAGCTGTGATATGCCTAATATTTCTGCTCAGGCTATTCAATTTATGCTGGAGAATTGCAACACAGATGCAGTGTATATTCCTCAGTATAAAAACAAATTAGAACCCCTTTTTGGTGTCTATCCAAAATCTTGTTTGAAGAGCTGGGAAACAACCCTGAATAAAGGAATCTATAAACTTACAGACTTAGCAGCAAATTATAAATTGGAAGAAATTGTTGTTGATAACCACCCCCTCTTTTCGGAATTATTTTTCCAAAACATCAACACCCGGGAGGATTTAAAGAATGCATTGAAAAATCTATAAAATGAAAATAACATGTTTATTTTTTGGACAGTTAGCTGAAGTTACCGGAAGATCAAGTCAAAAACTTACCGGTACTACTGATACTGATGAGTTGAAAAAAAGAGTACAACAGCAATACCCGGCTTTAGAAAAGTTGACCTTTTCCATCGCCGTAAACAAGAAAATGATTCAACAAAACACGACTTTACAACCTGAAGACGAAGTGGCATTATTACCCCCGTTTTCAGGCGGATAAAAGAGAAACATGAATACAGAAAACAGATATCAACGGCAATTGCAATTAACCGGCTTTGGCAAAGAAGCTCAGGATAAACTGGCTAATGCCAAAATTCTGATGATTGGTGCCGGTGGCTTGGGTTGTCCCGCTTTGCAGTATTTGGCCGGTGCAGGAATTGGTACTCTGGGAATTGTTGATTTTGATACCGTTACCATTACCAATTTGCATCGGCAAACACTTTTTGCAACTGCAGATATTGGAAAACCCAAAGTGGAAGTCGCTGCTAAAAGACTTAAAGCACTTAATCCGGAAATTAGTATAATCACCTACCCTACCCAACTTACCAATCAAAATGCGCTCGACATTATCAAAGACTATGATTTGGTGATCGATGGCAGCGATAATTTCAGTACCCGATATTTGGTTAACGACGCCTGTGTATTGCTCAATAAACCTCTTATTTATGGAGCGGTGATGCGCTTTGAGGGCCAGGTGGGTGTATTCAATCTCGAAAGCAACAATCTTAAAACAAACTACCGCGACTTGTTTCCCACGCCTCCTGATGCAGTATCTGCACCCTCTTGTAATGAGGTGGGTGTATTGGGCGTTTTGCCCGGTATCATCGGTACCTGGCAGGCTTCAGAAGCTATCAAAATCATCACCGGAATAGGTACGCCTTTGGTAAATAAAATTTTAACTTTAAACCTGTTAAACAATACAGTGTATGAATTTCAATTGGCTAAAAATAATCAGCTTCAAAAAGAGATGCCAAAAGACAAAAATGATTTCTTAAGCTTTAATTACGATTGGTTTTGCAACAAAAACCTTCAAAACATTATTACTGTGGAAGCCTTCGACAAACTTCGAAAGGCTGAAAAATGTAGCATCATAGATGTTCGCGAAACGGATGAAACACCAATAATTTCTGAATTTGAAACACAACAACTGCCTTTAAGCTGCTTTCGCGAAAGCATAACTGAAATTAATTTTAATACAACCGTTGTACTCCTTTGCCAAAGTGGGCAACGCAGCTTAAAAGCTTTGGAACTATTAAAAAAACAACAGCCATCACTGAAAGTATTCAGCCTCGAAGGCGGAATAACCGAATGGAAAAAACAAATTAAATCAGAACACTATGAGCAATCACAAACCTAAAAAAGTATTTTTGGAAGGCGCCATTCCACCGGGATTTATCGGTGAATCCATCGCCAAGCACAGCAGCAAAAAAGACATTGGTGCCCACAGTATTTTTCTGGGACAAGTGCGCAACGATGTCATCAATGACAAAACCGTTGCAGCCATCGAGTACTCTGCCTATGAAGAAATGGCCAATGAAAAGTTTCACGAAATACGTGAAGCGGCCTTTGAAAAATATCCGCTAAACTGTATGCATATCT
>JANSXN010000032.1 GCA_024742935.1 Flavobacteriaceae bacterium | reverse complement strand
TGGGTTTACATTTTATCCAAACCCAACAATGGATGTACTTAACTTGAGAGCCAACAGTTCAATTGATACTGTGGAGCTTTACACTATGTTAGGTCAAAAAGTGATATCACAAGAGATAGGCGCAACGGCTTCTCAAGTGAATGTTTCAAACCTGGCAACAGGCACTTACATAATGAAAGTGACTGCTGAAGGCCAAACAGCCTCTTATCAGGTGATTAAAAAGTAAAAGTAAATTTTTTTTATTTGGTTTAATTATTTTAAGCCTCAATGGTTTACTGTTGAGGCTTTTTTTAGTAATAATTTAAAAATGAGTTCATTAAAAGAATTAGCAAAACTCTTAGGTGTGTCTATTTCAACTGTGTCTAAGGCATTGAATAATGCCGATGATATTTCTGAAAACACTAAAATCAGAGTAAGAGAACTTGCAGAGGCGATGAACTATCAACCCAATAAAATGGGTGCCGGTTTGCGAAATAAAAAATCAAAAACCATTGGAGTCATCATTCCTGATATTTTAAATTCATTTTTCGCAGAAGTCCTTTTTGGTATTGAAAAACAATGCTCCAAAAAAGGATATGACACGCTGGTTTGTATAAGCAATGAAATGACAAAAAAGGAAGCTGAAAAAGTACGGCTTTTAAAAAGTGGCAGTGTGGATGGATTTTTAATTTCACTGGCTGCTCAAACACTTAAAAATGGCGATATTAATCATATTAAGAATAATATTGACCCACAAAAACTGGTATTGTTTGACCGTTTATCAGACCAAATTAACTGTGATAGGGTGGGTGTAGATGATCAAAAAATCACCTACCAGGTTACAAAACAACTCATTGAAAAGGGGTATAAAAAAATTGCATTTTTAAGTTCGATAAACAATTTAAATTTAGGTAAAGATCGCAAAAAAGGATACCTAAAAGCTTTATCAGAGTATTCGATTGCAAAAGAGAATATTATGGAACTCAGTTTGGAAAGCCGAGCAGCTATGCATAAAAAATTAGTTGACTGGATTCAAAAAAACCCTGCAGATGCTGTAATTGCAGCAGACAATAGTTCCGGAATTATGTTCCAAAATTGTTTGTTAACCCAAAACCTCAGAAAAGCTAAAAAAGTAACGGTGATTGGTTTTTCAAATGACAAGAATGCGCTGTTGACGTTCCCAAAAATGAACTACATAGATCAAAATGCAAGTATGATTGGTGAAAAAGCAGCAGAATTACTTATCAAAAGACTGGAAAGTAATTCAAAGGAACTCCCGTTTGTCGATGTAAAAATTGATGCAAAAGTTAATTTCTTTGAGTGAGAAGTTCTTAGTACTTGCTCTTATGTATCAACCGCTCTGTAGCAGGATGCAGTTTATTTGATTCTTTATCTTGTAGAGAATCGAGCGTTCCTTTTGCCAGTTTTTTACCCAGTTCAACACCCCATTGATCATAACTGTAAATATTCCAAACAACTCCCTGTACAAACAGCTTGTGTTCATACAAAGCGATTAGCGCTCCAAGGTTTTGAGGCGTGAGTTGTTTGATAAGAAGTGTATTTGAAGGTCTGTTTCCGCTAAAGTGTCTGAAAGGACTATCGATTTGTTCACCGATGGTTCCGTTTAAAAGGGCTTCAGATTGGGCAAAACAATTGGCCAATAAAATATCCTGATGGTGGTCCTGTTTGTGCAGCGCTTTCGCGAAAGCGATAAAGTCAACCGGAATGAGTTTTGTGCCCTGGTGCAACAATTGAAAAAAAGCGTGTTGTGCATTGGTACCTGTACTCCCCCAAATAATAGTTCCGGTTTGATAATTGACAGTGTTTTGATTTCTGTCAACCTGTTTCCCGTTACTTTCCATAATGGCTTGCTGTAAATAAGGAACAAACTTGGAAAGGTATTGCGAATAAGGAACAATGGCTTCTGATTCTGATTGATAAAAATTGTTATACCAAATGGACAACAATGCCATGACAACAGGCATATTGTCTTGAAAAGCCGCATTTTTAAAATGCAGATCCATTTGATGGGCACCTTGTAAAAGCTTTTCAAAATTTGAATAACCCACTGCACAACAAGTGGAGAGCCCAACGGCACTCCACAGTGAAAAGCGACCTCCCACCCAGTCCCACATGGGGAAAATATTTTCGGGGGCGATTCCAAAGTTTTGCACCTCTTTAAGGTTTGTGGAAACGGCTACAAAATGAGATTCTATATCTAGTATGGTTCCTTGCTGTAAAAACCAATTTCTAACAGTTGATGCATTGGTAAGGGTTTCTTGCGTTGTAAATGTTTTGGAAACTATAATAAAGAGTGTGGTCTCTCTGTTGAGACTCTTTAGAGTCTCCTGAACGTGGTCGCCATCTACATTTGAAATATAATGAACTCTTAAGTGGTTTTTATAATAGCTGAGTGCTTCTGTAACCATATCAGGACCCAAATCACTGCCTCCTATACCAATATTGACAACGTCTGTGATGGGTTTTCCGGTGTACCCTTTCCAGCTTTTATCAATCACATTTTTTGAGAAAACACGCATTTTTTTTAGTGTCTGCTTTACCTCTTTGGGCAGGTTTTCAAAATCACGCAGTGCGGTATGTCTCACGGCTCTGTCTTCCGTTTGATTGATATGTTCTCCTGAAAATTGAGCCTCAATGGCATCTTTTAGCCTTACCTCTTCAGCAAGCTGTTGCAATAAGTGCATAGTTTTTGAAGTCACCCTGTTTTTAGAATAATCAAGATAAAAGTCGTTCCATTCCAATGAAAAACGGGCTGCCCTGCTGTCATCTTCAGCAAAATAGGTTTGTAGAGACTGGTCTTTCACCGCATCAAAATGGGCTTGTAGCATTGCCCACGCTTGAGTATTAACAGGGTTTATGGATGGAAAACTCATTAATTATTTAGTTTATTCTTTCTGTAATATTCAATCAAACCACCAATGGGCCGTTGAACAACATTACCCAATTCCAAATTGTACCTGTTGAGACAGTCCTTGATAATATCTTTGGAAAAATGGGCAATAGATCCTATAAAGTGAATGGGTACCTGTTGTGCTTCTTTGTAACAAAGAATTTTGTATTCAATAAACTTGAGTACACCTTCACTTATTAGGTTGTAAAAATAACCATTTACTTCTTCTCTGGTAAATATAAATTCAGCAAAAGAGGCCAAATAGGTATTTGGATTTGGTTTTTTGTACAAATTGGTTTTGATGACATCCGGAGTGAGGTCAAATCTTTTTTCAAAATCGGCAGCGATTTGAGCAGGCATTTTTTTGTAAAAATAATCCCTGATGAGGCGTTTGCCAAAATAATTGCCACTGGCTTCATCCATTAAAATAAACCCGAGGGAATCCACACTGGTTCGGGTGGTTTTTCCGTCAAAATAACAGCTGTTTGAGCCTGTACCAAAGATGCAAACGATGCCGGGTTTATCTGTAACAGCCAGTGCAGCAGCAACCATATCTTCGGCTACTGTCACTTTAGCGTTGACAAATAAGGACTCAAGTATTTTGTGTAAAATTTCTCTTGGTGTTGCGGTTCCACATCCCGCTCCATAAAAATCCAGTGCTTCAACCTTATTAAAAACACCTCTTAATTCAGTATTTTCTTTAATGCGACTTAACAGTTCCTCCTCTGGAACTACCGATGGATTAAGTCCTAGGGTTCTGGTTTTAAAAATCTGATTGCCGGTTCTATCCAAAAGGACCCAGTCACATTTTGTAGAACCGCCGTCTGCGATTAATGTCATAAATTACAATTTAGCAACATATTCTGACAGATCAACAAGTTTTGCCGAATAGCCATACTCGTTGTCATACCAAGCCACTAACTTAAAGAAATTATCATTAAGAGCAATACTGGCGTCGGCATCAAATGTGCAAATGTGCTCATCTGACACAAAATCCTGAGAGACGACAGCTTCATCTGTATAAGCAACCATGCCTTTGTAAGCACCATTTGCGGCTTCTTTGATAACACGTTTCACTTCGTCAAAAGAAGCCCCTTTTTGAGTGCGCACGGTCAAATCAACTACAGACACATTTGCAGTAGGAACCCTGAATGCCATTCCCGTGAGTTTTCCTTCCAGAGCAGGAATAACTTTGGTAACTGCTTTTGCAGCTCCGGTTGAAGCCGGAATTATGTTGAGAAGCGCACTTCTACCACCTCTGAAATCTTTTCGCGAAGGCCCGTCAACAGTCAATTGTGTTGCTGTGGTTGCATGTACCGTTGTCATCAATCCTTCCTCAATTCCAAAAGCATCATGAATAATTTTAGCTATGGGTGCCAGACAGTTTGTTGTACATGAAGCATTAGAAACAATTGTATCTTCTGCCTTAGCCTCTTTGTGGTTAACTCCCATGACAAACATAGGTGCATCTTTTGAAGGGGCTGAAATAACCACTTTTTTAGCACCGGCATTGATGTGTTTCTGAGCATCAGCCTTTAATGTAAAGAAACCGGTGCACTCTATAATGGTATGAGCCTGTACTTCCTCCCATTTTAAGTTTTCAGGGTCGCGCTCTGCGGTGACTCTTATAGTTTTTCCGTTTACAAAAAGGTGCCCGTCTTTTGTAGAAACTTCACCATCAAACTTTCCATGAACAGAGTCATATTTTAATAGATAGGCGAGATGGTCAACATCCAGTAAATCATTTACCGCAACCACCTCAACATCTTCACGTTGTGCTGCTATTCTAAAAACCAATCTGCCAATGCGGCCAAAGCCGTTTATTCCAATTTTAATCATAATTTTTTTAATTTATATCGATGTAATGTCTGCTACTCTTAGCAGCTCTAAATCAATTTTTTGTTGATGCTTGATAGCCTCTTCAAAGGGCACTTGCACCATTTTATTGTGTTGAACGCCAATCATAATATCACGCTTTCCTTCTATTAATGCATCAACAGCGGCAACGCCCATTCTGCTGGCCAAAACACGGTCATAGCAACTGGGAGACCCTCCTCTTTGAACATGCCCTAAAACAGTGACTCTAACATCATAGCCCTCAAGATTACTTTTGATAAATTCGGCCAGTTCAAAAATGTTTTTACCTATTTGATCTCCTTCAGAAACAACAATAATACTGGACGTTTTACCAGATTTTTTACTTCGTTGCAATGATTCAATGAGACGGTCTTTACCCATATCCTCTTCCGGAATGAGTATTTCTTCTGCTCCGGCTCCTATACCTGCATTCAAAGCAATGTGACCGGCATCTCTTCCCATCACCTCAACCAAAAACAAACGATTGTGTGAGTTGGCAGTATCCCTTATCTTATCTATGGCTTCCACAACGGTATTGAGGGCAGTATCATACCCTATGGTGTTGTCTGTACCTGAAATATCATTATCAATAGTGCCCGGAAGCCCAACTATGGGAAAGTCAAATTCATTGATAAAAATCGACGCACCGGTAAATGAACCGTCACCTCCAATGACCACTAATGCATCTATTTGCTCTTCTTTTAAATGGTCAAAAGCTTTTTGGCGTCCTTCTTTTAGAAAAAAGTCTTTGGAACGAGCCGATTTTAAAACCGTCCCGCCGCGATTGATAATGTTTTTTACACTTCGTGCATCGAGTGTTTTAAAGTCGCCTTCCACAAGGCCCTGATAGCCTCTAAAAACTCCCACAGATTCTAAATTGTGATATGCACAAGAACGCACCACAGCTCTTATGGCGGCATTCATTCCCGGGGCGTCACCTCCACTGGTAAGTACCGCGATTTTTCTAAGATTTTTTGTCATTAATGTAAAATTAATTTAATAAACTGATTCCTGCAAAAAGTTATGCAAACTCTAACGTTTTCGGTTGATAAAATTCCTTTAAACTGATCAATATCATCTTTTCCACCACTCTCTGAGTCCAAAAATAAGTTTCTGTCTAAAATAGTATACTTTTTTTCCATTATGAGGAATCCCGAAAATACCCTAAAAACTTTCTCCTAGGTTTGCTTCATAATTAATTCATAACAATAAAATTGGTGTAAGTACTCAGGTGCGGCACCTGAGTTACCCCGTTTATCTATCTTGAGTATGGGGATATTCATCTAGATTTACGGGGTTTTTTTCATTGCTTTTTTAAGAGATTCAAATGGTTTATTTTATGTAATTTTACAAAAAACGAATTCATAATTTTAAACAAATGATCGAACTCCTGCGCGAAAACTTTGGATCTTTTTTTGAAGAATCCCTCTTAAATGAAATTAATAATAGCGGAGTCTATAAAGAAATCCCCGAAGGAGAACTGCTTATGGATATTGGCACTTATGTGACCGCAATGCCATTACTCATTTCAGGAGCAATTAAAGTAATGCGGGAAGATGATGACGGCGATGAATTACTCCTTTATTTCCTCGAAAGAGGAGATACCTGCGCAATGACCTTAAGTTGCTGTCTCGGACAGAAAAAAAGTGAAATAAGAGCCATCGCTGAAAGAGATACAAAACTAATTATGATTCCCATTCAAAAAATGGAAGAATGGACATCCAAATACAAAAGCTGGCGCAACTTTGTCTTTAACAGCTATCAAAACCGCTTAGACGAAATGCTGGAGACAATCGATAGTATTGCCTTTTTAAATATGGACGAACGTCTTTGGAACTACCTGCAGGAAAAATGCAGAATCGCAAAAAGCACCATTATAAAAAACACCCACCAGGAAATAGCTTATGACCTGCACACCTCAAGAGTTGTCATTTCTCGGCTTTTGAAATCTCTTGAAAAAAATGGGAAAATCAAACTGCAGCGCAATTCCATAGAAATTGTCACTTAAAGAATTGTAACTTTAGTTGCTCTTGAGCAAAAACCGGAAACCTAATTTTGCAAGCAAATTATACATCATGGAACTTTTAGAAATTTTTGGATACCTTGCCGCTCTACTCATTGGAGTTGTACTGGGTCTCATTGGCGGGGGTGGTTCCATACTCACAGTACCTGTTTTTGTCTATCTCTTTGCCATTAACCCGGTGACGGCTACTGCCTATTCACTTTTTGTTGTGGGACTTACCGCACTGGCAGGTGCTTTGCAAAACATGCGAAAAGGGCTTGTTGACTTTAAAACGGCCATTGTCTTCTCAATTCCGGCTTTTATAGCCGTCTATGTTACCCGAAGATTCATTATGCCGGCCATTCCCGATACTATATTGACAATAGGAAATTTTATGTTGACCAAAAACATTGCCATTATGGTGTTTTTTGCCATCATTATGCTGCTGGCGTCCTGGTCGATGCTTCGCAACAAACGCCCCGAACCTGAACCCGGAACAACCATTGTTTACAATTACCCGCTCATCATTGTTGAAGGTTTTGTAATTGGAATACTCACAGGCTTGGTGGGAGCCGGCGGCGGATTTTTAATCATACCGGCCTTGGTCTTATTGGCAAAACTTCCTATGAAAAAAGCGGTTGCCACCTCCTTGCTCATCATCGCCGTCAAATCGCTCATCGGGTTTATTGGCGATATTGAATTAATGGAACTGGACTGGAACTTTTTGATACTATTTAGTTTTTTATCCATTATTGGTATCTTTGCAGGAGTAAAACTCAACCACCTCATCGATGGAAAAAAACTCAAGAAAGCCTTTGGGTGGTTTGTTTTTATTATGGCAATCTATATCTTGCTGAAAGAAATTTCCAGCCTGCCCGCCGGATAGGTGGGTTTGTAACCAAAGTGACGTTCAGCTTCAAAATGAGTCTGTAAATTTGCATCAGAAAATTATAACAAGGGATCATTCCCATAAAAAAATAAATTATGAATACGGCACAAGAAATACCAAGCTTTAAAGGCATTGAGCAAATTTATACCGGCTGCCTGGCACAAGGTGCTTACTATATTGAAAATAACGGCGAAGTGGCCATCATCGACCCTTTGCGCGAAGTGCAGCCCTATATTGACAGAGCAGTAAAAGACAATGCTAAAATAAAATACATCTTTGAAACCCATTTTCATGCCGACTTTGTAAGCGGTCACGTAACCCTTTCAAAGAAAACCGGTGCACCCATTGTATATGGCCCAACAGCAAACCCAAGCTTTGACGCAATTATCGCTGAAGACGGTCAGGAATTTAAGGTGGGTGACTTGACCATCGTGGCACTCCACACGCCCGGACATACCATGGAAAGCACTACCTACCTCCTTAAAGACAAAAATGGAAAAGACATCGCCATCTTTAGTGGTGACACCTTGTTTTTGGGTGATGTGGGACGTCCTGATTTAGCCCAAAAAGCCGCATCAATGACTCAGGAGGAATTGGCCGGGATGCTGTATGACAGCCTGCGCACCAAAATTATGCCGCTGGCAGACGATGTGATTGTCTATCCCGCGCACGGCGCAGGTTCGGCTTGTGGGAAGAATATGATGAAAGAAACCGTGGATACCCTGGGCAACCAGAAAAAAATGAACTATGCCCTGCGCGCCAATATGACCAAAGAAGAATTTGTAAAAGAAGTCACTGATGGACTCGCACCACCACCACTCTACTTTCCATTGAACGTAAAAATGAATAAGGAAGGGTATGATGATATAGAGGAGGTGATTGAACGTGGAACACTTGAGTTAAGCCCGGATGCATTTGAAACAGCAGCTAACGAAACCGGAGCCGTGGTACTGGACGTACGCCACCAAAACGACTTTGTAAAAGCACACATACCGCGTTCTATTTTTATCGGACTTGACGGCGGTTTTGCGCCCTGGGTGGGTGCCTTGATTGGTGATACTGAACAACCCATTTTATTGGTCACAGACCCCGGCCGTGAAGAAGAAGCCGTCACCCGCCTTTCACGTGTGGGGTTTGATAAAACCATCGGGTATCTCAAAGGGGGTATCGAGTCGTGGATCAAAAGCGGAAAAGAAGTAGACAGCATAAAGTCTATTTCGGCAGAACAGTTTAAAAAGGATTTAGAATCAAAAGAAATCCCTGTTTTTGACGTGCGAAAAGAAGGAGAATATGCCTCCTCTCATATTGCAAAAGCACATTTAACACCTCTGGATTTTCTTAATGACCACCTGACAGAATTTCCTTCAGACAAAGACTTTTATGTGCATTGTGCCGGTGGTTACCGCAGTGTGATTGCTGCTTCAATTTTAAAAAGCCGGGGTATTCACAACCTGATTGATGTTGCTGATGGTTTTGCAGGAATTAAAAAAGCCGGCATCCCGGTAACTGCAGAGGTATGCCCTTCAACTTTAAAATAAGTTGTTTGTAACAATAGTTACTGTACACGAAATGCTTTCTTTATAAATTTGCACTATAAATGAGTGAAATAATAGTCATTTATTTTTGGTTGGTTAGTTAAGGGAGCAGCATACAATTGAGGCTCCCTTTTTTTAATAAGTAAAAAATGAAAACAACACTCCAAATACAAAATCTGAAATGCGGCGGTTGCGCGCATACCGTGACGACCAAAATTACTGCGCTTGAAAACATTGAAAACGTACTGGTGGATGTGGATACTGATACCGTTTCTTTTGAATATACTAATGAAGCCGATTTAGAAACTGTAAAGAAAAAATTACTTTCCTTAGGCTATCCCGCTATTGGAGAAGCCAATCCATTAACAGCAAAAGCCAAGTCGTTTGTGAGCTGTGCTGTGGGAAGAATGGGGAAATAAGTAAAGTGTTCAGTTCAGGGGGCAGCCTGTCCGCCGAAGGCTGATAGTCAGTTAGAAATATTAACAAATCCCTCTGTGTAACTTTGTGGAACAACCATACCGCAAAATTTTTATATAAAGCAAAAGTTCGATCTCCTTGACAGACATTATAAATAAAACGTAAACAAATGAAACTACTCGGCATGATTGGTGGCACCTCCTGGCACTCCACCGTTGAATATTACAGATTGATTAACGAACTTGCCGGCAAAGAGTTTGACGGAAGCCAGAATCCGCCCTTGTTGTTATACAGTTTGAACATCCAATTGATGCGGGAACAAAATGTTGAGAAAATACAGTCAGCATACTTTGAAATAAGTCGTAAACTGGAAACTGGCGGAGCACAAGCCATTATCATCTGCGCCAACACACCCCATATGATTTATGACTATGTACAACCGCAAATAAATATTCCCATCCTGCACATCGCCGAAGCCATCGGCAAGGAAGCTCAAAAACAAGGCTTGAAGAATCTCGGCCTCTTAGGAACCAAACCCACAATGACAATGGATTTTATTCCGGGGTATCTAAAAACCAATTTCGATATCAATACAGTCCATCCCGACCAAAAAGACTTTGGTGAAATTCACCGCTACATTTCAGAAGACTTGACCCAAGGCAAATTCACCTCTGAAGCGAAAAATTATTTCATTGAACAAATGAAAAATCTCGAATCCAAAGGAGCAGACAGCATCATTTTAGGTTGCACTGAATTGCCGATGCTACTCTCGCAGGATGACTTTCATTTGCCGCTTTTAGACACGACAAAATTACATGCGCAGTTGGCGGTGGATTTTATTTTGTCATAAACTTATAAAAAAAGCCTTGTGTGACTTTTGTTACATTTAATCTCCTCATAATCAAATACATTTAGGCTATGATAATAAGCAACGTGCTTATTCCCTCAAACTAAATTTAGCATTATGGCAAAAATACTCGTCCTGGGAGCCGGAATTTCCGGTCATGTGGCTGCTTCACACTTGCGTCGAAAACTTTCTAAAGACCATCAGGTGGTTGTCGTGTCTCCCAACAGCAATTACCAATGGATTCCGTCAAACATCTGGGTGGGCATTGGAAGAATGAAATCAAAAGAAATTCTTTTCCCTTTAGCTCCCTTGTATAAACGAAAAGGAATTGACTTTATACAGGCAAAAGCTACTGCTTTCTTCCCGGAAGGAGATGCTACTGAAAATTCAGCCTATGTTTTAGTAGAACAAGTCACAGAAAATCAAAAAGGAACAGCAGAAAAAGTGACTTACGATTACCTTATCAACGCCACCGGACCCAAACTCAACTTTGAAGCCACCGAAGGACTCATGCCCGGAAAAAACAAAACACACTCTGTCTGTACATACACCCACGCTGAGCCCACATGGAAAGCCCTTCAAAATTTAATTGAAGAAATGAAACATGGCAAAAAAGTAAAAATCCTTATCGGAACCGGACACGGAAAAGCCACTTGCCAGGGAGCCGCTTTTGAATACATACTCAATGTAGAACAAGAATTAAGAAGGCATAAAGTTAGAAATATGGCTGAAATCACGTGGATTTCAAACGAATACCAATTGGGCGATTTTGGCATGGACGGTATGCTCTTGAGCTATGGAAGCAACATTATGAAATCCAATCAAATGGTAGAAATGGTCTTTGAAGACCGCGGTATCAAATGGATTCTTGGAGCAGGAGTGAACAAAATTGAGGAAGGAATTGCCCATTATGAAAACCTGGACGGCGAACACAAATCTGAAACCTTTGACTTTGCTATGCTCATACCGGCTTTTTCGGGACACGGATTTAAAGCCTTTGACAAAAACAACAACGAGATTACTGACAAACTTTTTAAAGGTTTTATGCTGGTAGATGCCGATTACACAGCCAAACCTTATGAAGAATGGACTGCACAAGACTGGCCGGAAACATATCAAAACCCCACTTACAAAAACATCTTTGCACCGGGCATTGCCTTTGCACCGCCACACAGCATTTCAAAACCCCGTAAAAGCAAGAACGGCACTGAGATTTTCCCATCACCGCCTCGCACCGGTATGCCCTCAGGAATTACTGCTAAACTGGTAGCTGATAATATTATAGATAGTATAAAAAAAGGGAAAGAATCTCTGGGACACAAAGGTTCCATGGCCAATATGGGAGCAGCTTGCATTGCTTCTGCCGGATATGGCAACTTTTCAGGAAGCGGAATCAGCATCACCACCTTTCCCATTGTGCCCGATTACAAGAAATACCCGGAAACTCAAGGCCGAAAACTCGGTAAAACCTTTGGGGAAATAGGCCTTGCAGGACACTGGCTCAAACTGATGCTTCACTATGTGTTTATGTATAAAGCAAAAATGAAACCCTTCTGGTGGTTACTGCCGGAATAAAAACCCAACGTTATGACACAACGAATTTCAAAACGCAAACGCTTCTGGATGCAAAACCCCGTTTGGCAATTCATCAAATTTATTTGGCTGGGATTAAAAGTAATGCTCATTGTGGCAGGAGGTCACGGCAGTACGCGGTCAAAAGAGTATCAAAAATCCTACTAAATATGTATTAAGGAATTTTAAAGCAAAAAGGCTTGAAGGTAAAATTCATACGATCATTTGATACTATCAAAAGTAAATTTCAATTAAATTGTTTACAGATTCCTCTGCGAAACTTTGAGCTCCACTGTACTCCTTTTTGGTATAGCTGATACCCTATTTCAAAAATAGCTCTAAACGTAAATACCATCCCCCTTGGTAACAAAAGTTACTGACCCACCTCATTTGACGGCGTACTTTTGCCCTGTCAAATTGAGATAAAATGAAGAAAACACTCTTAGTACTCCTTTCCATAGCAAGCAGCACACTCCTTTTTGCCCAGGAGCAAAAACCGCTCACTAAGGAACAAGCCATTAACAATGTGCTGGAAAACAACCGCAACCTTAAAATCAGCGAACAGGAATTCCTGCAGGCACGAGCCGACTACCGGCAAACCAATGCAGTATTCCTGCCCAACATTACCGCCTCACACACCGGAATCACTACAACAAACCCCCTGATGGCTTTCGGTTCCAAACTCAATCAGGAAATACTAACACAAAACGATTTCAATCCGGCACTATTAAACAATCCGGAGCGAACTGATAACTTCGCTACCCGCTTTGAAATTCAACAACCGTTAATAAACGTTGACGGCATTTTTCAGCGTCAAGCAGCCAAAAATAAAATGCAGGCCACCCAACTTCAGGGACAACGCACTCAAGACTACATCCTTTTAGAAGTAGAAAAAGCCTATATGCAACTGCAACTGGCTCACAAGGGGGTTGCCGTTTTGGAAAAAGCACTGGAGGCCGCTCAGGAAAACAAAAAACTGGCAACCAACAGCTTCGACCAGGGCTATCTGCAACGCTCAGATGTGCTGGCGGTAGAAGTGCGCGTCAGCGAAGTTCAAAATCAATTCCAACAGGCCAAAAGCAATGTGCAAAACGCTTCAGATTACCTGTCCTTCCTGATGGGTGAAGAGGCCCATACGATTTGGAATCCCTCAGACCTTCTGGAAGCAGAGGAACTTACAACAGGACAAAACACATCCCTCAACGAAAACCGTTCAGACATTCAAGCAATGGCTCTGGCTACTGAAGCCTACGCGAAAATGAACAAAGCCGACCAAATGGCATTCCTGCCACGCCTGAATGCTTTTGGAAGCTATGAACTGTATGACAGCGAGCTCTTTCAGGGAAATGCCAGCGGCTACCTGGTGGGTGCCCAACTCAGCTGGGACTTATTTCAAGGTGGAAAACGCTTTGGAAAAGCACAAAAAAGCAAAGCCGAACTCGAGCAAGCACGCATCGAACTCGACCAATACAAAGCACAAAGCCAAATGGAAATCAACAAGGCGCAGCGCCAAGTCAATGATTTACTGGAGCAACTAAAACGCAGCGAACTCGCAGTTGAACAAAGTGAAGAAGCCCTGCGCATACGCACCAACCGCTTTGAACAAGGACTGGAAAAAACCACCGAACTCTTACAAAGTGAAACCCAATATGCCCAAAAACAACTGGAATACTTACAAACCGTCTTTGAATACAATTTCGCGAAAGCATACCTGCTATTTTTAACCAAAGGAGAATAAATAGCTGTCAGGTCGAGTGTCCCGATAAACATCGGGATGTATCGAGACCCTTAACAATAAACAAATCAAAAATGAAAACAACAATACTAAGAACACTAGCCATCACCGCACTGCTCCTGAGCAGCTGTGGCAACTCAGAAAAAGACACGGTAACAGACAACCGTGCAGCGCTAAAAGTCACTACCAAAGCCCCTGCAGCAAGTTCCGGGAGTAACCTCACCGTAAGCGGAGAAGTTGTCGCCGTCAACAACGCCACACTCAGCACCCGTATGATGGGACATGTCAACCGGGTGCATGTCAATATTGGTGATCAAGTGACTCAGGGGCAGTTGCTAATCTCCATAAACAACAGCGACCTGCAAGCACAGCGCGCCCGCGTCAATGCCGGTATCAATGAGGCACAAGTTGCCGTCAACAATGCCAAAAGAGACTTTGACCGTTTCACCGCCTTGTTTGCACAAAACAGCGCTTCCCAAAAAGAACTGGACGACATCACAGCTCATTATGAAATGGCCAAAGCCCGTCTGGAATCGGCCAAAGCAATGAAAGCCGAAGTGGATGCTCAGTTTGCCTATTCAAATATAAGCGCACCCTTTAGCGGCGTGGTCACAAACCGCTTTGTAGAAGCCGGCGCGATGGCAAATCCCGGTATGCCACTCATTGCCATGGAAGCCCCCGGAAACTTTGAAGTGCGTGCCAGCGTTCCTGAAGGCGTTATCAGCCAAATCAAACCCGGAGAAACTGTTGAGGTACTTGTCACTTCAATCAATAAAACCATTTCCGGTAAAGTTACCGAAGTGAGCTCCTCTTCCAGTATGACCGGCGGGCAATATCCCGTTAAGGTTGTTCTTGAAAATGACGCCGCCTTAAAATCAGGGATGTATGCCACCGTGCAGTTTCCGGTCCCACAAACTGAAAAAACCCCACAACTGGTAACCGTGCCTCAGGAAGCGATTGTTACCCAGGGAGACTTAAGAGGCGTCTATACCGTAAGCCAGCAAAACACCGCTATGTTACGCTGGTTGCGCCTGGGAAGAAGCTTTGGCAACGAAGTAGAAGTCCTTTCCGGACTCAATGCCGATGAAGCCATTATCATAGAAGCCGAAGGAAAGCTCTATAATGGAGCTAAGGTAGATGTTAGACAATAGATATTAGACGTAAGACTAAAGGACTTAAGACTTAGGACTAATTTCTTTGCGCTTTTTGCGAGCTACTTTGCGGACTTTGCGTGAAATAAAAAGTGATGTATAAAACAATAAGCATTTCGCTTTAAGCGAAAACAATAAATAGAAAAATGAAAGAAGGTTTAGCCGGCAAAATTGCCAAATTATTTATAGACTCAAAACTCACATTACTGCTCATGATGGTATTCCTGGCAGTAGGTATTTACAGTTCCTTTTTAATCCCGCGGGAAGAAGAACCGCAGATTGACGTGCCCATGGCCGATATCTTTATCGGTTATCCCGGGGCGAGTCCGCAGGAAGTGGAGTCTCGGGTCATCAAGCCCATCGAGAAAATGGTGTCAAACATCAAAGGCGTAGAATATGTCTATTCCACCTCCATGCAGGAACAAGGAATGATTATCGTCCAGTTTTATGTGGGCGAAGACATTGAACGTTCCTATGTAAAACTTTACAACGAGTTGATGAAACATATGGACCAGATGCCGGCCGGTGTCACTCCGCCATTGGTCAAAACACGCTCTATCGATGATGTGCCCATGCTGGGAATTACGCTTTGGAGCGAAACCTATGATGACTACCGGTTGCGACAAATCGCCAATGAAGTCAACCACGAAATTAGAAAAGTAACCGATGTGGCCACCACACACAAAATAGGGGGCAGAAACCGTCAGCTGCGTGTGGTTTTAGACAAAAACAAAATGGCCGCAGCAGGCGTGGATATGCTGGGTGTTTCAGAAAACATTCTGGGGAGCAATGCACAAATGACCTCAGGATCTTTTAACCGCAATGACACCGAATACCTCGTCAATACCGGAAGCTTTTTACAAACCGTGGACGATGTGGAAAACCTCATCGTAGGTATCAAGCAAAACCAACCCATCTATTTAAAGCAAATCGCACAAGTACATGACGGACCCGAACTTTCAAAAGAATATGTAAGTTTTGGTTATGGCGCAGCAGATACTGATGCGGCTACCGCGTTTCCATCAGACTATCCGGCGGTTACCATTTCCGTTGCCAAACGCAAAGGGGCCGATGCCATGAAACTTTCTGACGTTATTCTTGAGAAAATAGCACATTTACGCACCACCATTATTCCGGATGATGTACAAGTTTCGGTGACCCGAAACTATGGAGAAACCGCCTCACAAAAAGTAAGCGAACTCTTGCTGCACCTCTTTGGAGCCATTATAGCCGTAACCATTGTGGTGATGCTGGCGATGGGCTGGCGCGGCGGACTCGTAGTCTTCCTTTCGGTGCCGGTCACCTTTGCATTGACGATGTTGAGCTACTACCTGATGGATTATACCCTCAACCGCATTACCCTGTTTGCCCTGGTATTTGTTACCGGTATTGTAGTTGATGACTCCATCATCATTGCCGAAAATATGCACCGGCATTTCAAGATGAAACGCCTGCCGTTCAAACAGGCCGCCCTCTATGCCATCAACGAAGTGGGGAACCCAACGATACTGGCCACATTCACGGTAATCGCTTCGGTGTTACCCATGGCGTTCGTAAGCGGATTGATGGGTCCTTATATGAGTCCCATGCCTATTGGTGCTTCCATTGCGATGATCCTTTCGCTGCTCATAGCATTGACAATTGTGCCCTATCTGGGTTATATTTTCTTACGTGAAAAAGACAAAAAGAACGCTCAGGGCGAAATTGAAAAACCCCTTGAAATTGAAGACACAAAAATATACAAGATCTACAGCAAGTTTGAAAAACCCTTACTGGAGAGTTCGCTTAAACGTCGTCTGGCACTTATTGTTACCGCCTTCCTTTTAATTGGTTCGGTGAGCATGTTTTTTACCCAATCGGTGTTGGTGAAAATGCTGCCTTTTGATAACAAAAACGAATTTCAGGTGGTCATCGATATGCCCGAAGGCACCACCCTGGAGCGCACCAATGTGGTGACTCAGGAAATCGCTCAGTATCTGTCCACCCGTTCGGAAGTACTGAATTACCAGACCTATGTTGGGACTTCGGCACCCATTACATTCAACGGTTTGGTGCGTCACTACGACTTGCGCGGGGCGTCAAACACGGCAGATATTCAGGTAAACATCAAGGACAAAGGCGACCGCAAACTGCAAAGTCATGACATTGCCAAGCTGTTGCGCCCCGATATTCAGAAAATCGCTTCTAAATATGGTGCCAATGTCAAGCTGGTGGAAGTACCACCGGGACCTCCGGTATTGAGTACCATCGTGGCTGAGGTGTATGGACCCGATTATGGCGAGCAAATACGTGTTGCCGGCGAAGTGAAAAATATCCTGCACAACACCACAGATGTAGTTGATATCGACTGGATGGTGGAAGCAGACCAGGTGGAGTATGTCTATGACATCGACCGGGAGAAAGCGATGCGTTTTGGCATAGCTCCACAACAAATTGTACACACGATGCATATGGCCTTAGGCAAAAGCGCCTTGACCTATCTGTATGACGAAAACGCCACAGAGCGCGTGGGCATCATGCTGGCTTTGGACGAAAAAGAAAAAGCGAGTCCCGAGGCGATTGCACAAATTGAAATCGCTTCCCGGCAAGGGACAATGGTTTCCATAGGTGATTTGGTAAACATCAGTGAGAGTACACTTCCAAAAAGCATCTACCGCAAAAACCAAAAGCGTGTGGTCTATGTACTGGCCGATATGGCAGGAACACTGGAAAGCCCCGTCTATGCCATTTTAGGTATGGAACCCAAGCTGAAAGAAATTGAACTGCCTGAAGGCTACACCATGAACGAACTCTATGCCAGTCAGCCTGATCGTGAAGATGACTATACCGTCAAATGGGATGGGGAGTGGCAGATTACACTGGAAGTATTCAGCGACCTCGGGATTGCGTTTCTGGGCGTGATTGTGATTATCTATATGCTTATTGTGGGTTGGTTCCAAAACCTCAAAGCACCCATCGTGATGATGGTGGCCATACCACTGTCGATGATTGGAATTGTTTTGGGTCACTGGATACTGGGCGCGTTTTTTACCGCCACCTCCTTCATAGGGATGATTGCCCTGGCAGGGATTATGGTGCGGAACTCGGTACTGCTGATTGACTTTGTCAACCTGCGACTGGAAGAAGGCATCCCGCTCAAGCAATCGATCCTGGAAGCCGGTGCCGTGCGAACCACGCCCATTCTGCTCACTGCAGGAACGGTGGTGATTGGTGCCTTTGTCATCCTGTTTGATCCCATTTTTCAGGGACTCGCCATATCACTCATCGGTGGAACCATCGGCTCGACCTTCCTGACCCTGCTCATTGTACCACTGGTGTATTACATCATTATGAGAAAGCAGTATCCGGAGGTTGTTGTTGAAACAGTTGAAGAAGAAAATAGAATAGAGAACAAAGAATAGAGAAAAAACCCTTTGCGGGCTTTGCGTAAATCTTTGCGGACTTTGCGTGAACCTCTTAAAGTTAACTTTAAAAATCATGAAACTATTAATCGTAACCGCAGTAGAAGAATTTCAAAAAGATGTTCTCAAGCTGTTCAAGAAAGCCGGAATTGAGGCCTTTAGCACCTCAGATATTGACGGCTACAAAAATGGAAGCAGTTCGCTCATTTCAGCACAAAGCTGGTTTCCCGGAGAAAAAGGAGGCAGTGAATCACTCATGGTTTTTTCCTTTACGGAAGAAGCCAATATTGACACCTTTTTCACACTCGTCACTGAATACAACCAGCACCTGGAAAGCAACAACCCCGTGAAAGCCGTGGTGGTGCCGATTGAAAGAGCGATATAGAGTATTAAGTACAGAGTATTAAGTATTAAGACTTTGACTTAGGACAAGATTCTCTGTGTAACTCTGTGAAAACTCTGTGTTTCTCTGTGGTAAAACCTTTTTTAGTTCAGATTATCAATAAAACAGTAACCTTTAAAACAATACAACTATGTTAAACAGAATCATTAGAGCCGTAGCCGGCACGTTTATTCTCATCAGCTTATTGCTGGCCATTTATGTCAACATCAACTGGCTGTGGTTTACCGCTTTTGTGGGTGTCAACCTCTTGCAATCCTCCATTACCAAATGGTGTTTGATGGAAGATATTTTGAAGAAGTTTGGAGTAAAGGATTAATACAGATTAGAGAAAATAGAGAAGAGAAAAGAGACTCAAAAATCTTAATACTTTAGACTTTGCCGAAAATTATGTGTTTAGTGGTAGCGGGCAGTATCAAAAATCTTTCGTATTTTAGTAGAAACCGGAAAATCACTAAGTTATGAAAGCATTTTTTACACTTTTTAGTTTATTAATTACCGTAACCCTCTTTTCTCAGAACAATATAGAGGGAGCGTGGCAGCTCACCCACGAAAACGGTGAAATGCTCACCAAAAACGAAGTCATTGCCATCTACCAGGACGGCTATTTTGCCGTGGGCGCTAAGGAAGCCCGCACCAACAAATTTTTATATGCCTATGGCGGGGAGTACAGCCTCAAAGGCAAAACCTACACCGAAACCCAGGACTTCAACACCCGCAGTGCACAGCGCATTGGCGGTAAAATGGAATTCAAGGCAACCGTTAAAGACGAGCAACTGGAACTGAGCAGCGGCGGCCAATCACAAATATGGCGACGCCTCTCAGACAAAACCGATGCCCTCACCCGCAACTGGGTCATTACCGGCCGCGAGCGTGACGGCAGCATGAACACCATGACCCCCGGCGACCGCAGAACAGTCAAAATCCTAAGCGGCGGACGCTTTCAATGGATAGCCTTCAACTCGGCCACCAAAGAGTTTAGCGGTACCGGCGGTGGCACTTATACCGCTCAAGGCGGAACATACACCGAAAACATCACCTTCTTCTCCAGAGACGACAGCCGTGTGGGCGCCAGCCTCGAGTTTCAATTTGAAGTCAAAAACGGCAAATGGCACCACCGCGGGATGAGCTCCACCGGAAATCCCATTTATGAAATTTGGAGCCCGTATAGTGAGGCATACTCTAAAAAGTAAAAAAATCAAGCACCAAACCTGTCCGCCAAAAGAGGATTCCAAAAAACTACAACGGTCACCGGTCAACTCTAATCAGGGAAGTTCACTTGGTGCTTGGAACTTGGTTCTTGGTGCTTGGTGCTTGGTTCTTGGAACTTGGTTCTTGGTGCTTGGAACTTGGTGCTTGGAATTTTAATTTTTTAATGCAAGAACCCGACATTTGTTCCGGGATTGTTCCAGGATTGTTCCAGAAAACCCTTTAAAAACCCCATTTTTAGGGAGGAGACTGGGAGGAATGTGGGAGAAAACTGGGAGTAGAGTCGTTTTTTGGTGGAAATGAGGGATTCCGTAAAAATTAATTAGCTCAATTGTTTTATCTTTAAAAATCAAAAAGAACCAAACTTGATACACGTTACTTGTGCTATAATCCAACAGGATGGAAAATTTCTAGTTACGCAAAGGAGCCGTCATATGAAGTTGCCTATGAAATGGGAGTTTCCAGGCGGTAAAGTAGAATCTAATGAATCAGAGGAGAATTGTCTTATTCGTGAAATCAAAGAAGAACTTAATATTGACATTGAAATCAAGGAAAGACTTAATGAAAACATTCATGACTATGGCTCCTTTAAGATTAAATTAATTCCTTTTTTAGCAACTTATAGTTCAGGAAGTATCCTTTTGAAAGAGCATCAGGCTTATACCTTTCTGAATCCTTCTGAATTGTTAACTTTGGATTGGGCAGAAGCAGATATTCCCATAGTTCTCCAACTACTTAAAATGAAATTATGAATCAAGGCATTTATGAGGAGTTAATCACCAAGCTTGTCGCTTCTAAAATAAGCGAACTGGATGAAAAGGACTTTTATATCAAAAAAACTAAAATTGATAAAGAAGAAGCTTCCCAATTGCTCTCACAACACCTCGCTAAAGTGATTCGCCTCGCTTTCTCCCTTCTTAAAGGCGATGACGCTTTAGAAAAACAAATCCATCTTACTAATGATATCATTAAACTTCTAAAAACCGAATTCAAAAAAGAGACCTTTGAAGATGATTTTATAGAAGTGGAAGGAAGAATACTCAAGGCTGTTTATCAACGCCTAAACGCTGATTTTTCTGATTTTGAAGCCCACCTCAAAGAGGTCACACCTTATACCCGTCTAACACACAGTGAACTCTTTACAGGAGGTAATGTTGGGATTTCGTTAGAAAGTGAGTTGAAAAAAGAAATTCTGTCTGCAGACCGAGTGGATTTACTGGTTTCTTTCATTAAATGGAAAGGAATCATTATTCTTGAAAGAGAATTGCGAGAATTTGTAAAAAGAGGAGGCAAATTAAGAGTGATTACAACCACCTACATGGGGGCTACAGATGCAAAAGCCATTCATTTACTGGCTTCCTTAGAGAACACAGAAGTAAAAATTTCTTACAACACTGGAAACGAACGGCTGCACGCCAAAGCCTACTTATTCTATCGAAACTCTGGATTTCATACAGGCTACATTGGCTCTTCTAATTTTTCACGCACAGCATTAACTGATGGTCTGGAATGGAACTTAAAAGTGACCACTAAGGAAGTAAGCCATATCATTAATAAGTTTGAAAAGACTTTTGAATCTTATTGGCAAAGTGCCGATTTTGAGCTTTTCAACTTTGATTTACACAGTGATAAACTACACGAAGCCTTACATGCCAGTAAGATCAATAAGGACTACACAAATACCCTGGCTTTTTTTGATATCAAACCTTTTCCTTATCAATTGGAGCTATTGGAAAAACTGGAAGTAGAACGAACGGTTCACCACAGATTTAAAAACCTCGTTGTCGCTGCTACTGGCACAGGTAAAACCGTTATTTCTGCTTTCGATTATAAACGGTTTAAAGCTAATCATTCAACCGCACGATTGTTGTTTGTGGCACACCGTAAAGAAATACTTGTGCAGGCAATGGGCACTTTTAGAGGTGTTTTAAAAGACAATAATTTCGGCTCGTTATGGGTAGATGGTTTACAACCTTCAACTTATGAATGTGTATTTGCTTCTGTTCAAACACTCAATAATCGCCTTGATGGTTTAGAACTCTCAAAAGACTATTACGACTTTATTATCATTGACGAAGTGCATCACATTGCAGCCAATAGCTACCGCCCCATTATCAATTATTTTGAGCCCAAAGTCTTGTTAGGTCTTACAGCCACTCCAGAACGTATGGACGGTAGTGATATCTTAGCCGACTTTTCAGGAAGGATTGCAGCAGAAATAAGACTGCCAGAAGCTTTAAACAGAAAGTTGCTTTGTCCATTTCAATATTTTGGCATTTCAGATAGCGTGGATTTATCTCATGTAAAATGGGAGCGAGGTCGTTATGTAGCTAGTGAATTAAACAATGTTTATACTGGCAACAACCGCCGTGTAGGGGAAATAATATACAACCTTGAAAAATATACCAAAGACATTCACGATGTTACAGCCTTGTGTTTTTGTGTGTCCATTGAGCACGCGCAGTTTATGGCAGAAAAGTTTTTATTGGCTGGCTTAAAAGCCGCTTATTTATCCAGTGATAATGCCAAGGAAAGAGAAATCTTGAGGCTTCGCTTGATTAGCAAAGAAATCAATTATCTTTTTGTTATTGATATTTTCAATGAAGGGGTTGACCTTCCAGAAGTGGATACGGTCTTGTTCTTACGTCCAACAGAAAGTTTAACGGTATTTTTACAACAATTGGGTAGAGGACTCCGTCTTTCAGAAGGTAAAGAAAGCTTGACGGTTTTAGACTTTGTAGCCAATGCCCGACCAGAATATGATTTTGAAGGGAAGTTTAGAGCCTTGATAGGGAAAACAACGAATTCTGTTCAAAAAGAAATTGAAGACAACTTTCCGCATCTGCCATTAGGTTGCTCTGTGATTCTGGAGAAAAAAGCCAAAGAAAACATTCTTGAAAACATAAGAAGAGCAACTGGTTTAAATAGAAACCAAATCATACAAAGAATTCAAAACTTTGAGCACCAAACAACACTACCACTTACTTTAAAAAACTTCATCGACATTACTCATATTCCATTACAACAGATATATAAAAAAGAAAGTTGGAAACGACTCTGTGAAATGGCAGGGAAACATCCTTCGTTTTCTTCTGTAAATGAAAAAGAGATTGTTTCTGCAATAAGAAAGAAATGGTTCTCTACCAAGTCTATTTCTTATTTGAGCTTTATCCTAAAAGTAGCTAAGCATAATTTTCAAGTGAAACTGTCATCATTGGATGAAAACGAAAAAGCAATGCTGTTAATGCTACACTATGATGTCTGGCAAAATCCGGGTGGCTTTAAAAATTTAGAGGAAAGTATAAATGCAATTGGCAATAATCGTGTTTTGGTTGGTGAAATTATAGAAGTAATTGAATTGTTGATAGATGAAATTGATTTTATGGAACTTGAAATGGCATTACCCTATTCCCAACCCTTAAAAGTACACGCCAGATACACCCGGGATCAAATATTGGTTGCCTTTGGGCTTTCAACTTTTGATAAAAAATCATCCAATCGCGAAGGAGTTGCAGAAAACAAAAAATTAAACACAGAGCTTTTATTTGTGGATTTAATAAAATCAGAGGAAGACTTTTCACCCACCACAATGTATGATGACTATGCTATCAGTGAAACCTTATTTCACTGGCAAAGTCAAAATCAAACGCGTAATGATACAGGTAAGGGGTTAACATATATTAAACATCAAGAATTAGATAAAAAAATATTACTTTTTGTAAGGGAAAAAGCCAAAGATGAATACGGTAATACAATGGGCTATGTGTTTGTAGGTGAAGGTACCTTAAAAGACCATTACGGTTCAAAACCCATGAGTATCACTTGGCAACTCAATGAGCCTATGCCTCACTATATTTGGAAGGAATCTGCTAAAATGGTGGCAGGTTAAGTTTTAAAAATTATGCAAACAATAAGAATACTACAAACGGATTATGTACACCACGCCAACAGAACCATAGAAACCCTATTAATTGGCGGCAGTAAAAAACTTTACATATACAACCACCAAGGTCAATATTTTAAAGTGTTTACAAGTAGTACCGATATAAATAACTATTTGAATGGTCAAAAAGTCAAAATCTTAGCAGAATTTATTGAGGAAGTTGAAATGGATAATTTTTTACTAACTTTAGAATATGAAATGCGTTAATAAAATTAAATATGGATCACTCAGATAAAAACCCTGTTGATTTTCAAAAAATGAAAATTGGTGTTCTAGTTAGAAGTACGCTTCCAGAGCTATTGCAAAAAGAACTCATTTCTAAACTTGAAATTGAAAAGCTTCAAAAAGAAGATTATAGTAAAATCAACTTTGATGTTAATTATCCTGTACTTAAAAAAGTTGATAAATCTAAGTCGCTTATAGAAAACAGAAGAGTCAATGATTACACGCGTTATTATGCAAAACCTGTAAAAAGTTTTGGTGATGACTATCTTATTACTAGTGAATGGTATGAAGGCAGTTTAAACAATTACATCAATTGGCTTAAAAGAAGAACTAACAAAAGTTAGGTATAAACAGTTCTTCTTTAGACTGCCACAGATCACTGACCACTGCTTCCCCCTCACCCCCTTGCCAAAAATAAAAAATCATTGTATCTTTGAAAGGTATTTCGAATCTGCCACAGGCGGGTACCAACCGAGAGCAGTCTCCACGGTGGTCAAACAATACGGACAGCAAGTCAAAATTAACGTTTTTTGCCTTTTCCTTTATTGCCTTGTCGTGATACAAATACAGACGTTTAATATTATCTTATTTGTATGAAACCCATTTTAATGCTGTTCAATTTTCCTGACGGTAATTCTTTTTTATATAGAGAAACTGAACTTATGGTCACGGTACTTAAAACCCCTGAAACAAACCTGAAAATTTCTAACTGTACCTTTGAATCTGTCAACACACTTTTGTTGATTGAACACGATGAAATCAATACCCTTCTGGACTTCAAAAATGCTGAAGATTATAAGGTGTATTTTTTGGATGAAAACAATTATGTCACTGGCGCTACCTATGCGCTGAATAATTCCA
>JANSXN010000062.1 GCA_024742935.1 Flavobacteriaceae bacterium | reverse complement strand
TTCCAATGGGTTATTTGATAAGGAAACACACTTTCAAACCAAATGGTTAATTTTCTATCAAGTTCAGGGTATTTAATACAGTATTCAAAGGTAGATTCTTTTTGTTCAAGCGATGCTATGGCTTTATAAGCTTTGAATTCTTTGTGCCTTAGTCTGGAATATTCCATTGAGGGAAAGATTTCTATTTCACCCACAGGCAATTCTGTGTGGTCAATTCTAATTTGTGTCCAAATTTCGTCTTCAAGGTGAGTTTTAGTGAGGTTGTATTCCTGGTCTGCTTCCCCTTCAAAATAAGAATGTGATTTTATTTGAAAATCATTTCGGTTATTGAGTTGTATATATACCTGACCACACCATTCTTGAATTGAATTTGTCAATTTCAATGCGTGATTTTTTTGTTCTAAGGGATAAAAAACACTTGACATTATGGAGTATGGATAGATACCTGTGTTGAAGTTTTTAGTTTTATTCAGTTTTAGCACACTTTTTGTTTCTTCGGTCTTCTTATTTGATTTTACTTGAACATCAGGCAGAAAATCTTCAGTTACAAAAATGAGTACAGCAGTACCGGGTCTCAATTCGCCATAGCGATCTTGTTCTAAGGTATAAGATGTGATTTCAGCTTGTCCGCTAAACCAGTATTCTTTAAACTCATTTGATAAATCTCTGGGCGAAACCTGTTCTTTTTCAACTTTAGACTCTTGATTGGTTTGGCAACTTATAAGTATTGTCATTAAGATGAGGAGGGTAATAAAACGCATTTTTTTAGAAATTTTAGCTAAAAATACTATAATTTCATTGCCCAGCAAACTCCATTAACGTTTTGTAAACAAGATGTGTGGGAAGTCCCATTACCGTATTGTATGAACCTTCAATTTTTGTAACACCAATAGTGCCTATCCACTCTTGAATACCATATGCACCTGCTTTGTCAAATGGGTTGAAGTTCTCAATATAAAAATGTATTTCGTCCTTAGTGAGTTTCTTAAAATAGACTTTGGTAATATCACTCACTACAATTTGTCTTTCTACGGAAGTAATACAGACAGAAGAAATCACTTCGTGCGAGCTGTTTGACAAGGTTTGCAGCATTTCAAAAGCATCTTTTTTGTCTTTTGGTTTACCTAAACAAATCCCTTTGTGAATCACAATGGTATCTCCTGTGATGAGAATTTCATTTGGTTTTAAATGTGAAAAAACCGAAGCTTTTAATTGAGATAAATATTCAGATATTTCACTTCCCTTAAGGTGAGAAGGATAGGTTTCCTCAAGAGGCTTAACCTGAATGGTAAACGGAATATCCAGTTCCTTAAAAAACTGCTGTCTGCGTGGTGAACCTGAAGCTAGAATTATTTTTTTATCTGTAAGGATTTGTTTTAGCATAGTTTAGGTTTCAGGTTTACATCACTCACTTACTACTTAAACAACCCATCCATCCCAGGGATGTTAGGAATTCCATCTTTAGCAACAGCGGCAATTTCAGCTTCATTGACGGCGGTAGCTTTAGCAATTGCTTTATTTAAGGTTAAAACTAAGTAATCCTCCAGTTGTTCTTTCTCTTGAAGTAATTGTTCATCAATGGTGATACTTTTAATTTCGCGATTAGCGGTTAAAGTTACCTTCAATAATCCGTCATTGCTTTTCTCATCAATAAGCACAGAGTTTAATCTATGCTTTGTTTCTTCTACTTTTTTCTGGGTTTCTTTGAGTTTTCCCATCATTCCCATTAAGTCTCCAAACATATTTTTCTAAAAATGAATTTGTGAAGAACAAAATTATTAAATTAGCCCGTTATTAACTAATTAAAACCTTATGAAAATTATCACCTCCATTTGTTTGTTTAGTATTATTTTTGCGACTTCGTGTAAAAAACAAACCCCACAAGTAGACCGAATGAACCATACACCACCCACTGCTCAAAAAATTGACAAACATCTTGAAATACATGGAGACATAAGAATTGACCCTTATTTTTGGCTCAATGATAGAGATAACTCTGAGGTAATCGATTACTTAGAGCGTGAAAATGACTATTATGATAAAATGACGGCACATACCAAAGACTTTCAAGAAGATTTGTTTGAAGAAATGAAAGCACGCATCAAGGAAGATGATGAATCTGTGCCCTATCTTTACAATGGTTATTATTATATTACCCGTTATGAAACCGGGAAGGATTACCCCATTTTTACCAGAAAAAAGGGTTCTCTTGACGCGGAAGAAGAAATCATGTTTAACGGAAACGAAATGGCCGAAGGTCATTCTTATTTTCACCTCGCAGGAATTAACGTAAGTCCAGATAATAAACTGGCTGCCTTTGGAATAGACACCGTAAGTCGTAGAAATTATACCATACAAATTAAGAACCTAGAAACCGGTGAAATTTACCCACAGAAAATAGAATTAACGACAGGAGGTTCTACATGGGCAAATGACAACACAACGCTTTTTTACACCCGAAAAGATCCACAAACGTTGCGTTCTGATAAAATCTTCAGACACCAATTGGGAAGCAGCCCCCAACAAGATGTGATGGTCTATTTTGAAGAAGACGACACCTTTCGAACTTATATTTACAAAACCAAATCAGATAAATACTTAGTGATTGGTTCTGGAAGTACATTGACATCAGAATTTCGCATTTTGGATGCCAATAATCCGGAAGGGACATTTAAAGTATTTAGTCCCAGGACACGAGGTCTAGAATACAACATAGCACATTTTGAAGATCATTTCTATATTTTGACCAATAAAGATGGTGCCAGTAACTTTAAATTAATGAAAACTCCTTTGTCTAAAACAACCTCTGATAATTGGGAAGAAGTTATAGCTCACAGAGAAGACGTAATGATTGAAGATTTTGATATTTTTAAAGACTATCTCGTGGTGAGTGAACGAGACAATGGATTGAATAAAATTCATATTCAGCGCTGGGATGGTACAGATGCTTATTACTTGCCTTTTGATAATGAAACATACACAGCATACACAACACAAAATATCGAGTTTGATACAGATGTGTTAAGGTATGGTTACAATGGTTTAACACAGCCAACAGCTGTAATAGATTTCAACATGAAAACCAAAGAGCAAACCATTCTAAAAGAACAGGAAGTTCTTGGTGGAAATTTTGATAAAAACAATTATGCATCAGAACGCATTTGGGCAACTGCAGCAGATGGCACAAAAGTTCCTGTGTCGCTGGTTTACAGAAAAGGAATCAAAAAAGACGGAAAAAATCCTTTACTTCAATATGGATATGGTTCTTATGGAGCAACAATTGACCCTTATTTTTCCACAACACGTTTGAGTCTTTTAGACCGAGGATTCATTTTTGCAATTGCACACATTAGAGGAGGCGAATACTTGGGAAGACAATGGTATGAAGACGGAAAATTGTTGAAGAAAATAAACACCTATACAGATTTTATTGATGTTTCCAAACATCTTATTAAAGAAGGCTATACCTCTTCTGAACATTTATATGCTATGGGCGGTTCAGCAGGAGGTCTTTTGATGGGTGCTGTGATGAATATGGCGCCAGAGTTGTATAACGGTGTGGTAGCTGCCGTACCTTTTGTTGATGTGGTCACCACGATGCTCGATGATTCCATTCCTTTAACAACAGGAGAATATGACGAGTGGGGTAACCCCAATGAAGAAGAGTCTTACTTTTATATGAAATCCTATTCGCCCTATGACAATGTTGAAGCTAAAGAATACCCCAATACGCTGGTAACAACAGGTTTACACGATTCACAAGTGCAATATTGGGAACCCGCAAAATGGGTAGCAAAATTGAGGGATTTGAAAACGGATTCTAATTTATTATTATTCAAAACAAATATGGATGCCGGTCACGGCGGTGCTTCAGGAAGGTTTGAAGCACTAAAAGAAGTAGCGATGGATTATGCATTTTTATTAGACTTGGAGGGAATTACTGAGTAATTAAAAAATTTATCTTAAATTTGCAAAGTTTTATTTGATTGATGGAGTTTGTTTTTTTAGTATATTTAACTCCATTTGTTTCTTAATCAAAAATCAATTTATGAAGCAAGATATAAAAGCACACAATAATGTTCTTGAACTCATTGGCAACACACCGCTAATTCGTTTAAACAACATTACAAAACCCCTCAAAGGTGAATTCCTTGCAAAAGTTGAAGCTTTTAATCCCGGGCACTCTACCAAAGACAGAATAGCACTATACATAATTGAAGAAGCAGAACGCAAAGGTATTTTAAAACCCGGTGATACAATTATTGAAACCACCAGTGGAAATACAGGTTTTAGTATCGCAATGGTGAGTATTATCAAAGGATATGAATGTATTTTGGCTGTGAGTTCAAAGTCTTCAAAAGACAAAATTGATATGCTTAAATCAATGGGAGCCAAAGTATATGTATGTCCTGCCAACGTAAGCGCAGATGACTCCCGGTCTTACTATCAGGTTGCAAAACGATTACATGAAGAAATTAAAGGATCTGTTTATATAAATCAATATTTTAATGAATTAAATATTGATGCACATTTTAATACAACAGGACCTGAAATTTGGGAGCAAACAGGAGGTCAAATTACCCACCTTGTTGCTTGTAGTGGTACAGGAGGGACGATATCAGGAGTTGCTCGCTTTTTGAAGAGTAAAAATAAAAACATACGAATCATAGGAATTGATGCATACGGATCTGTATTGCAAAAATACCATGAGACCAAAGAATTTGACTCGGATGAGATCTATCCATACCGTATTGAAGGTTTGGGTAAAAATTTAATTCCCACAGCAACCGATTTTGATATCATCGATAAATTCATAAAAGTAACAGATGAATCCAGTGCCCACACAGCCCGTGAAATCGCCAAAAGAGAAGGTCTTTTTGTGGGTTATACAAGTGGAGCAGCATTGCAAGGCGTTAAACAACTAGCAGAAGAAGGAGAGTTTAATGAAAGCAGTAAAGTTGTTATTATTTTTCCAGATCACGGCTCGCGATATATGAGCAAAGTATTTAGCGACGATTGGATGAATGAACAAGGCTTTTTTGATAGTCAAAATATTGAAGCTAAAGAAACTATAGAGTATATTAAATAGAAAAACATTTTTTTTATTGGAAGCCATCACGTAAATTGTGATGGTTTTTTTGTTTTTAAAGCTTTTAATGACTTCGCTAAAAATTGTGCAAAGCCAATTAATTTAATTAATTTTGCGCCTTAAATTGACTAACTATTTATGAGAGATTTATTCGACAAAATCTATAAAGACAAAGGTCCTCTTGGAAAGTGGGCCGAACAAGCAGAAGGTTACTTTGTATTTCCTAAACTGGAAGGACCCATTTCCAACCGAATGAAATTTCGAGGCAAGGAAGTCATTACCTGGAGTATCAATGACTATCTTGGTCTTGCTAACCACCCCGAAGTGAGAAAAACAGATGCAGAAGCAGCTGCAAAATATGGATCTGCTTACCCAATGGGTGCCCGCATGATGAGTGGTCATACAGATTTACACGAGCAACTACAAAATGAATTGGCTGCCTTTGTAAATAAAGAAGCCTCTTATTTATTGAATTTTGGTTATCAGGGAATGGTTTCTACCATTGACGCACTGGTTTCAAAAGACGATGTTATTGTGTATGATGTTGATGCTCACGCCTGTATCATTGATGGTGTTCGACTTCATTTAGGACAACGTTTTACATACAAGCACAACGATATGGAAAGTATCGAAAAAAACCTAGACAGAGCCACTAAAGTAGCTGAAAAAACAGGCGGTGGAATTCTTTTAATTTCTGAAGGTGTTTTTGGAATGCGAGGAGAGCAAGGAAAATTAAAAGAAATCATTGAATTAAAGAAAAAGTACAATTTCAGGTTTTTTGTCGATGATGCACACGGCTTTGGAACGCTTGGAAAAACAGGTGCCGGAGCAGGAGAGGAGCAAGGTGTTCAAGACGGAATTGATGTTTATTTTGCAACCTTTGCAAAATCAATGGCAAGCACAGGTGCTTTTATTGCGGCAGATGAAGAAATTATCAACTACTTAAAATATAATTTGCGTTCACAAATGTTTGCAAAATCATTGCAAATGGTTCTTGTAGAAGGAGCTTTAAAACGACTGGATATGTTGCGCAGCATGCCTGAATTAAAAAATAAACTTTGGGAAAATGTGAACGCCCTCCAAGGCGGACTCAAAGCCCGTGGTTTTGACATAGGAACTACACAAAGTTGTGTGACCCCTGTCTATTTAGAAGGAAGTATTCCGGAAGCTATGGCACTGGTAAAAGACCTTAGAGAAAATTTTGGAATATTCTGTTCTATAGTAGTTTATCCCGTTATACCTAAAGGATTAATTTTACTAAGAATGATTCCAACAGCAACCCATACAATTGAGGATATCAATGAAACGTTAAGCGCATTTGAATCTATAAGAGAACGTCTTCAAAACGGTACTTATAAAAGACTTTCTGCGGCATTTTCTGCGGCGATGGGAGAGTAATCAATATAAAATATAAATGAAGAAAGTCCGGTATATTCTCTATATCGGACTTTTTTTTACAAATCTTTTCGATAGGTTCTTCTTCTTGCATAAATTTTTGGGTCAAAATTTTTCCAGAGGTTTTGAATAGCTAAATTATCAACCAATTCTGGTGTACGGATACAATTTTCAACTCCATTTTTTTGAAAAGTTTCAAAATATTCTTTAAAAATCATAGCAGTAACTCCTTTGTTTTGATAGGTGGGATGAATCCCAATTAAATAAAACATGACGGTTTTACTGTTCTTCTTCGCCTTTAAAAGTTTTAAAAATCCAAAAGGAAACAACCTTCCTTTAACCTCCTGTAATACTTCAGAAAAAGAGGGCATAACAATGCTAAATGCTACTAATTTGTCGTTTTCATCAACTACATATTTGATGTATTCGGGGTTGATTAATTTAATGTATTTCTTTTTAAAATAGGCTTTTTGCTTCTCGGTAACGGCAACAAATGAGGAGAGCGAAGCATACGATTCATTAAACAAGTCAAACATTTCGTCAATATACGGTAGAATTTCTTTAGTGCTTGAAAAATTGATGGATCGCAGTTTGTATTTTTCCTTTATAAGATTAGCTGCCCTTGTAAAAATTGCAGAATTTTTTACATTAGAAAAAGAAAATTCACTTTCGATAAATTCTTTATCAACACTAAAACCAAATGATTCCAGGTGCTCTTTATAATAGGGGTGGCTATACCAGGTAATCATACTGCTAATATGCTCATAACCATCAATAAGTACCCCAACTTTATCTAAGTTTGAAAAACCCATAGGACCTTCCATATATTCCAGGTTTTTTTCCCGACCCTTTTCAAAAACTTTTTCAAGTAAAGCTTTGCTCACAGATTGATTATCAACAAAATCAAACCAGCCAAAACGAATTTTATTTATTTTTTGATTGTTGATTTCGTTCCAATTAACAATAACTGCGATGCGTCCCACAATTTTATTTTGATCGTAAGCGAGGTAGAACCAAACATCTGCGTTTTCAAAAGCAGGGTTTTTTGATTGGTTAAAGGTTTCCATCTCGTCTTTTATGATGGGAGGCACCCAGTATTTGGAATCCTTATAAATCTCAAAAGGAAATAAAACAAATTGTTTTAATTCCTTTTTTGTAGTCACTTCTTTAATCTTAATCATAAATTGTTAAACCTTTTAGCCTTGAGTGTCGTCATCAATAAAATCATCTTTACGACGTTTTTTATCTTTTTCTTCTTTTTCCTCTTTTTTTCTTTTTTTCGCGTCAGCGGGATCTTCTATAAGTTCGTCTTTGGCGTGCATATCAAAACGATACGATGCACCAATACCGATAAAGAATTTGGATGGTGTGTCCTTCAGATTTAAAGTTGCCAAAGCATCAATTTGAAAATCTTTACCAAAAAGGTGTGCGCCACCAAAACGTATCAATTGGTCTGCATAAAAGTCACTCTTGATTCCCTGATTTTCAACAAAAATCGAAAAACGAGGGTTGAAAGCGTGTGTCAAGGTAAGTATGTATGAATATGTTGGGAAATCTGAAGTAATTCTGTCAATAATAAAATTGGTTACAAAAACAAAACCGCCCTCCATATTATTTTGTGTCATTAATACAAATTTTGGACTTATAGAAGGGTCATTGGGTGGTAAAAATGGATTTTCTTTGGTGTCAAAATTTACACCTGCATAAAAAGAAACAGCGGGTATTAATTCTCTCCACCTGAATTTATTATTTGCATTCCAACTGTAGAGATTTGGTTCTTCAAGGTCTCGTTTTTTGTAAGGGTCATAAATCAAATACTTAGCACCCAGTGTGTTTGATCTGAAATTACTTCGTTCAAACTCAAAAGGAACAACGCTTCTGTTGTCAACAACGCTTTCAGAAAGGAAGGAACCACTAAAATTAATTTCCAATTGCTCCCAAAGAAGTCCATATCTGATGGAATAATCAATTGTAAACGCATCAGTTTCAGTTTTTAAAAGAGCATGATCTTCCCAGCCCATTGCCAGACCTGTTTCAAATTGTAACACTTTATTTCCAACAGCAAATGCACCTTGAGAAGTTCCGGGGCGGTTTGAATTGATAAGCTCTGTATATTGAGCATTGACGTTTAAAAAGCTGCAAACCAATAAAGTGGTAAATATGAGGCATTTTTTATTCATACTGATGTTGAGTTTTGTGTAAATATAACGGAATTTATTATTTTTTTAATAATAGAAATTCCCTTTTGTCTGATAGTATGTTTATTTTTGAATTCTATTGTAAAATCAATAAATTGATACTTAATGGATACGTTTTTTAAAACGCTTTTAATACTGCTTTTAGTTTATTTTGGGCTTAAAATACTTTTTCGTCTTGCGATGCCTTTTCTAATGAGGTATATTGCAAAAAAAGCAAGTCAAAAAATGGAAAATGCTTTTCGCAGAACTCAATATCAATCAGAGAATAATAATCAAAAAGAAGGAAAAATAACAATAGACGATATACCCCAAAAAAAATCCAGAAACAAGAAACCCGTTGGGGATTATGTGGATTACGAAGAAATTGACTAATTTTCCGTTTTAAACCAATCCAATGAAAGAAACAGTTTCTAAACTTTTCCCGCATCTACTTGTTTTATTGTTTTTTTGTGGAATTTCACTCGCTTATTTTAGTCCGGTGTTGCAAGGAAAGAAAATCTTCCAGTCTGATATTGTGCAATACACAGGGATGGCTAAGCAGCACAATGACTTTAGAGCAGAAACAGGGGAGGAGACTTACTGGACAAACTCAGCTTTTGGTGGCATGCCCACCTATCAATTGGGTGCGCATTATCCGCACAATTATATAAAAAAACTGGATCATACCATACGATTTTTACCAAGACCGGCAGATTATTTATTTCTCTACTTTTTAGGATTTTATATTCTTTTGTTATCCCTTAAAATGGACTTTAAGCTGGCTACACTGGGTGCATTGGCTTTTGGTTTTTCAACTTATTTGATAATTATTCTTGGAGTGGGTCATAATGCCAAAGCTCATGCCATCGCTTATATGCCGATGGTTTTAGCGGGTATATTTCTCGTTTTTAGGAAAAAATACTTACTTGGTTTTTTTGTGACCTGTATTGCGATGGCACTTGAGATTAGTGCCAATCACTTTCAGATGACTTATTATTTGTTGCTGCTCATTTTGGTGATTGGTATTGTTTTTCTTATCGATTCATTTAAAAAGAAAACGCTGCCTCATTATTTTAAGTCTGTTGGTATAATGGCAGGCGGTGTTGTTATAGCGATTGGATTGAATGCTACAAATATTCTTGCTACCCAGGAATATGCCAAAGAATCTACCAGAGGAGCAACAGCGCTAACAATTCAACCTGACGGAAGCCCGAAAGAAGTAAAAAGTGGTCTTTCCAGAGAGTATATCACTGAATATTCTTATGGCATCGTGGAATCATTTAACTTATTTATTCCACGATTTATGGGAGGCGGAAACACTGAAGATGTAGGCACAAACTCTGCTTCTTATGATTTATTGATGAAAATGGGTGTTACGCCCGCACAAGCAAAAGATTTTGTAAAGGCAATTCCCACATACTGGGGCGACCAGCCCATAGTTGCTGCGCCGGCATACATTGGCTCAATTGTATTGTTTTTAGCACTGCTCGGCATCTTTTTACTAAGAGGAAAACACAGACAATGGTTAATTGCCGGTTCTGTGATGGCATTATTGCTGTCTTGGGGAAAGAATTTTGAATCATTAACAAATTTATTTATTGATTATTTTCCTCTGTATGATAAGTTTAGAGCGGTTTCATCCATTCAAGTAATCATTGAATTGTGTATGCCTGTACTGGCCATTTTTGGTATATATAAGGTAGTATCGTCTAAACTCACGAAAGAAGAAAAAACAAATGCGCTTAAATATTCTACACTTATACTTTCGAGTCTATGTATTTTATTATTAGTTTTTCACAATAGTTTATTTGATTTTGAAGGCTATTTTGAACAAAATAATATATTCAGATATCAACCTGTTTTTCGTGATTTAGTTTATGACTTTATGGATGCAGTAAGAGAAGATCGAAAATCTATTTTTGTAAAAGACACTTTACGCAGTTTGGCTTTTGTTCTGGCGAGTGCGGTACTTTTATGGCTGTTTTTAAAAGAAAAATTAAAGAGAAATACACTATATGTAAGCATTGGATTATTATTTCTACTCGATTTAGTACCTGTTGACAGGCGATATGTAAACAATGAAAATTTTGTAGCCGCAAGACAAGTGACACAACCCTTCCCGGAAACTCCTGCAGATAAAGATGTAGCTCAAGACGAAAGTCACTATAGAGTCTATGATTTAACAACCAATCCGTTTAGCAGTGGTCGCGCCAGTTTTTTTCACAATGCTTTGGGTGGATATCACGCGGCAAAACCGGCACGTGTGCAAGATTTGTATGATTTTTATATGCAAAAAGGCAAGCTGGAGGTGTTTAATATGTTTAATGTAAAATACTTTTTTGAACAAGATGAGGAGGGCAGGGTGATGGCATCTGTCAATCCGGCGGCAAATGGAAATGCCTGGTTTGTTAAAGAAGCTGTTATGGTGGAAACAGCCGATGAAGAGCTATTAAGTCTTGACACTTTAAATACAAAACAAACCGCTGTGATTCACAAAGAATTTCAAACACAAATCAATCAAAACAAGTTTGTTATAGATTCAACCGCTTCTATCAAACTTGTAGAGGCACAGCCCAATTATATGTATTATGAAACTGAAAACGAAAACCAAGGTCTTGCGGTGTTTTCAGAACTTTATTATCCTTATGGCTGGAAGGTATATATCAATGATAAGCCTGTAGAACAGTTCAGAGCAAATTATGCATTAAGAGCTTTAGTTGTTCCGGGTGGCTTCAACAAAATTGAGTTTAAATTTGAACCTGAAGTTGTTCAAAAAGGGAGTAGCATTGCTTTAGCGAGTTCGGTGTTGTTGTTGCTTTTACTTTTAGGAGGTATTCTCTTCGGAATTAAATCTAAAGCCGATAAAGAAATAAGCGAGGATACTAAGGAGGTTTAATTAACGAGATTTCCGCCTTCGCGGGAATGTGGGTATGAAAAAAGTATTAATCATCACTTATTATTGGCCGCCCGCAGGAGGGCCGGGAGTACAACGATGGTTAAAATTTGTAAAGTACTTGAAAGACTTTGACATAGAACCCATTATTTATGTGCCAGAAAATCCGCATTATCCCTTGAGAGATGAATCCCTTATTAATGAAATTCCTGAAAACACTACCATCTTAAAGCAACCCATAAAAGAGCCTTATGGATTTGCAAAAATCTTTTCAAAAAAGAAAACTCAAAAAATAAGCAGCGGTATTATTTCTGAAAAGAAGCAAGGAATTCTTGAAAAGATGATGCTTTGGGTGAGAGGTAACTTTTTTATTCCGGATGCCAGAGTGGGCTGGGTAAAACCATCTGTCAAATTTCTGAAAGTATATTTAAAAGCAAATCCGGTTGATGTAATTGTGAGTAGCGGTCCGCCACATAGTTTGCATTTGATTGGTATGGGATTGAAAAATGAAACAGGAATTCCCTGGCTAACCGATTTTAGAGACCCTTGGACAACGATAGGCTATCATAAAAAACTTCGTCTTTCAAAACGTTCACAAATGAAACACAAGCAATTTGAATTAAATGTGTTAACTAATTGTGATGCCGTTATTGTGACAAGCCCATCCACAAAAAGGCAGTTTGAAAATATAACAGATAAACCTATCACTGTTATCACTAATGGTTTTGATGTTGCATTAAAACCGGCAAAACAGCTTGATGATGACTTTACAATTTCACATATTGGTTCTTTGCTTTCTGAGCGAAATCCCAAAATTCTTTGGAAAGTGCTTTCAGAAATGGTTAAAGAAAATGAAGATTTTGCTTCCAAATTTAAGTTACAACTCGCCGGAACGATAAGTGACGAGGTGGTTGCAAGCATTGAAAATCATGGATTAAAGAATCATTTGAAAAAGTTTGGTTATGTTTCTCATTCAGAATCTGTGGACCTACAGAAGAAATCACAGGTTTTATTAATGATTGAAATTGATAGTAAGGAAACCCAAGCTATAATTCCGGGGAAACTTTTTGAGTATATGGCTTCAGGCAGACCCATTTTAGCTTTAGGGCCTAAAGATAGTGACGTTGAGCCTTTGATTAACTCAACACAGTCCGGAACTTTTTTTGAATACTCTCAAGAAAGGGAAATTAAAATAAAGATATATAACTGGTTTGAACTCTATAAAAATAAAAAGTTAGTGATACCTTCGCAAGGTATAGAAGCTTTCAGTAGAAAAAATCTTACAAAAAAACTGGCTGAAGTTTTACTACAGTTGCATTAAAACAGAATTTTCTTTTCATGGGAATTGTCATAAAACAGTCCATTCAAAACACCATAACTACCTATATTGGTTTTGCAATTGGTGCAGTGAACACTCTTTTTCTTTATACCAATTTTCTTACAGATGAGTACTATGGTTTAGTGGGGTTTTTACTTTCGGCAGCGACCATAATGACTCCTTTAATGGCATTTGGTGTACATAATACTTTAATCAAGTTTTATTCTTCTTATAAACAACTGCCTGATAGAAATGATTTTTTGAGTTTTATGCTTTATCTGCCGTTATTAATTATCATTCCGGTTGGAATTGTAGGGTATATTGGGTATGAAAGTATTGTTCACTTTCTTTCTAATGAAAATGAAATTATTGAAGAATATGTGTGGTGTATTTTCCTGATTGCCATTGCCATGGCTTACTTTGAAATCTACTATTCATGGGTGAAAGTGCATATGAAAAGTGCCTTTGGAAATTTTATGAAGGAGGTTTTTCACAGGGTTTTAATTATGGTATTGCTTATAGCTGTTTATTTTAAATGGTTAACAGTAGAACATTTTATCTGGTCTTTGGTGTTGGTGTATTTTTCAAGACTTCTATTTATGAAGTTATATGCCGTTAACTTCAAGTTCCCAAACTTTATTTTTTCGTTTCCAAAAAACACGATTTCTATATTAAAATATTCTTTACTAATTATTGTTGCCGGTTCAGTTTCACTCATCTTACTTGATATTGACAAGGTGATGATAGGAAAATATATACCCATTGAAAATGTTGCATATTACAATGTTGCTATTTTTATTGCGATGGTTATTGTTGTTCCGGCAAGGGCAATGCATCAAATCACCTATCCATTGACAGCTCAATTGATTAATTCAAAAAAATGGGAAGAGTTAAAAAGTTTGTATCAAAAAAGTTCGCTGACATTGTTTATCATTTCCGGATGGATTTTTCTTTTAATCGTGCTCAATATTAAACAGTTATATTTTATAATTCCGGAGGAGTATAGTAGTGGATTGTTTGTGGTGTTACTTATTTCTCTTTCAAAACTTTTGGATAATTTGTTGGGTATTAATAATGCCATCTTATATAATTCAGATTACTATCGCTGGACGGTTGTTTTAGGTATTTTTTTAGCTCTTTTGACCATTACACTTAATGTAGTTTTTATTCCTCTGTATGGTATTGACGGAGCTGCAATTGCAACTGTGGTATCTCTTTTTCTGTACAGTTTTTCAAAAATAATTGTTGTTAACTGGAAGTTTAAAATGCATCCGTTTACTAAAAAGACCGGACTTACTTTTATAGTAATACTTTTAGTGAGCCTATTTTTTTATTTCTGGGATTTTATGTTTCATCCTCTTATTAACATTGCTCTTAAGTCATTACTATTGAGTTTGATTTATTTTATTTTTGTTTTTAAAGGAAACTTATCTGAAGATGTTAGTGAATTGATAAAAACAGTCTTTGAAAAATTAAAAATTAAATAAAAAGAAACCCTTTCTCCTGTCTTTACACATTCAAAAGGGCTCCTAACCAACCAAAACTTAACTTAATATTATCCCCTTCCGCCTCTGTTACCTGAGCTTCTGTTTGAGCTTGATGTTCTACTAGAACCGCTTTTAATCTGCGGTTTTGTTGAAGCTCTGTTTGCTTGAGTTTTACTGCTCTGACTTGCTGCAGGTATTTGAGAACGTTGTTTATTAACTACTTGAGAGCTCTTTGACGTACCCCTATGCTGAACTCTGTCTGTTTTTGATACAGTAGAGCTATTTGGTGTACCTCTTTGCTGCACTCTGTCTGTTCTTGATACAGTAGAGCTGTTTGGTGTACCTCTTTGTTGAACTCTGTCTGTTCTTGATACAGTAGAGCTGTTTGGTGTACCTCTTTGTTGCACTCTGTCTGTTCTTGATACAGTAGAGCTATTTGGTGTACCTCTTTGTTGCACTCTGTCTGTTCTTGATACAGTAGAGCTATTTGGTGTACCTCTTTGCTGC
>JANSXN010000097.1 GCA_024742935.1 Flavobacteriaceae bacterium | reverse complement strand
TTGGGCTGGGCTTAAAATACAATGCACCGGTAAATTTACGTTTTGATGATACCAATCCAGCTAAAGAAGAACAAGAATATGTGGACGCGATCAAAAGAGACGTAGAATGGCTTGGCTTTGAGTGGGACAAAGAATGCTATGCTTCAGATTATTTTCAGGAATTATATGATTGGGCCGTTACATTGATTAAAAATGGAAAAGCCTATGTTGATTCTCAACAATCACAAGAAATTGCTGAACAAAAAGGAACTCCCACACAGCCTGGTTCAGACAGCCCATATAGAAACAGAAGTGTTGAAGAAAATCTTGTTCTCTTTGAAAAAATGAAAAACGGCGAAGTGGGCGAAGGGGAACATGTTTTAAGAGCTAAAATAAACATGTCCTCTACGAACATGTTGATGCGCGATCCCGTGATGTATCGTGTGCTTCATAAGCACCACCATCGCACGGCAGGCAATTGGAAAATATACCCAATGTATGATTGGGCTCATGGCGAAAGCGATTATGTTGAGCAAGTTTCTCACTCCCTTTGTACTCTTGAATTTCTTCCACACAGAGAATTGTATGATTGGTTTTTAGATCAAATTATAGACGAAGATAAGGTAAGACCAAAACAACGTGAATTTGCCCGAAGAAATGTTAGCCATACTGTTGTGAGTAAGCGAAAACTTCTTAAACTGGTTCAAGAGGGAGTAGTTAATGGATGGGATGACCCAAGAATGCCTACAATATCAGGCCTTAGAAGAAGAGGTTACACACCAGCATCCATCAGAAATTTTGCAGACAGCATTGGCATTGCAAAAAGAGATAATCTTGTAGATGTTTCTCACCTTGAGTTTTGCGTGAGAGAAGATTTAAATAAAGTGGCTCCTCGTGTGATGGCTGTTCTTGACCCGGTTAAACTGATAATTACTAATTACCCTGAGGGTAAGATTGAGTGGCTTGAGGCCGAAAACAATCCGGAAGATGAGAGCGCCGGAAACAGAAAGGTTCCGTTTTCCCGTGAGCTATATATAGAAAGAGAAGACTTTAAAGAAGAAGCCAATAGAAAGTTTTTTAGATTAACCATCTCAAAGGAAGTTCGACTTAAAAATGCATACATCATACAAGGGGAAAGCGTTGTTAAAGATGAAAACGGTAATATAACTGAAATTCATTGCACCTATGATCCCGAATCACTCAGTGGAAGTGGGACAGAGGCCTCTCAACGCAAAGTAAAAGGGACCTTACATTGGGTTTCTATTCCACACGCGATTCCTGCAGAAATACGTGTGTATGACCGTCTTTTTTTGGTTGAATCTCCAGATACAGACAAGGAAAAAGAGTTTATGGAATTTATAAACCCAGACTCCCTTCAAATAATTACCGGATATATAGAACCCAGCTTAAAAGAAGCAAAAACGGAAGAAGTTTATCAGTTTCAACGCCTTGGCTATTTTGCGGTTGATAAAGAAAGTTCTCGGGATAAAATTATTTTCAATAAAACCGTTGGATTGCGCGACTCTTGGAGCTCTAAAAGCAACTAAATTTGTTAATTTTTTAAGATAGTCAGGTTAATTATTAACCGGTTATTAACAATAATTCACCCATTAATTTTGTACATTGTAGAGTAATTAATTTAGTAACAATTTAAAAACTTATAACAATGGCAAACAACACAGGACAAACAGTATTGGCACTTTTAACAGGAGCTGCAATTGGGGCAGGTATTGGAATTCTTTATGCCCCTGACAAGGGATCAAAAACAAGAGACAACATTAGTAAAAGTGCAAAAAAAGCTCAAAAAGAGCTTACAAAAAAACTTGAAGAAACAACCAAAGCACTTGGCAGCAAAGCAAGCGCAGCTAGAATGAGTTTTGAAGAAAAACTGGAAGACACCATCTCTAGTGCTAGCTATAAGGCAGATGACGTTTTAAAAGCTCTTGAAGAAAAATTAGAAGATTTAAGAAAACAAAATTCTAAGCTTCAAAAGAAGTAATAGATTAAGAAACCTAACAAGAACCAAAATCAATCAACGTGTTTGAAAAAGTAACCAATAATCTGGAAGGTATTCAAGATAATTTAGAGGCTTATATTAAAAGCTCTGCAGAATACTACAAACTTGATCTTTATAAAAAAACAACCAAATCCTTTATAGCAATTCTTAGAGTTCTACTTTTGGGAGGTATTGCCCTATTGCTCTTATTTTTTATATCATTAGCGGTTGCTTATTTAATTGGGGAAGCTTATGGAAATATTAGTTATGGCTTGTTATTTGTCGCAGGGTTTTACTTAATTATTTTTATTCTAGCTTGGTTATTAAGCAAGAAACCACTTGAAAAGTTTGTTTTGAAACACACCTCAAAGATATTTTTTAATGACTAGCATTTAAAGCTAGGCATTGTATTACACTTTTTTTGAGCACGTTTATTTAACTTTATACAAAAACATACTAATGAAATCGTACACTTCTTTTGACGAAATAAATCGAGATCTGGAAATCTATAAACTTCAGGCTCAAATAGGTAAAGAGAAAATGAAACAGAATTTCATTGAAATTAAAGACGCTGTTTCACCAACAAATATTTTAATAGATGTTGGTCTGACGCTGGTGAGAAAGATTCTCTATGGAAGAATTTTACACAAACTTTTACCTTTTGGAAGAAAATGAAAATTAAAATAAAAGCCCGAGATTCTCGGGCTTTATGTATTTAAAGGGTTGTTCTTATTTCTGGCCGGAGCCAGAATCTTTTTTGGCTTGGACAGTTTTATCCCTTTTCATTTGCTCACCAATCATATTTGAGGCAGTAAATGAAGCCACCATATTGTTTAACATATCACTTCCCGCTTGAGGAGAATTGGGTAGTAAAATTAGGTTTGAGTTTGTTTCCTCTCCTAAAGATTGTAAAGTATCATAGTGTTGAGTAACAACAATTAAAGCTGAAGCTTCTTGAGAGTTAATCCCCACATTGTTGAGAACATTGACACTTTCTTCAAGACCTCGGGCAATTTCACGACGCTGGTCTGCAATTCCCTGGCCCTGTAAACGCTTGCTTTCTGCTTCTGCACGGGCTTTAGCTACAATTTTAATGCGTTGAGCTTCTGCCTCAAACTCTGCAGCAGTTTTTTCTCTTTCAGATGCATTAATGCGGTTCATGGCATTTTTTACTTGCTGATCTGGGTCAATATCAGTAATCAACGTGTTGATAATATCATACCCATAGCGTGTCATGGCATCATTAAGTTCCTTTTTTACGGCATTTGCGATATCGTCTTTTCTTTCAAAAACATAATCGAGTCTCAGCTTGGGTACTTCAGCACGCACTACATCAAAAATGTATGAAGTAATCTGGTCATGTGGATACTCCAATTTGTAAAAAGCGTTGTACACATTTTCTTCAATAACCTTAAACTGTACAGAAACTTTCAACTTAACAAATACATCATCTTTCGTTTTAGTCTCAACAATTACGTCAAGTTGTTGTACTCTTAAATTGATTCTTCCGGCAACTCTATCGATTAAGGGTATTTTTAGCTGTAATCCGGATTTTCTTACACTCGTAAATCTTCCAAAGCGTTCAACAATCCCGGCAGTTTGTTGTTTTACGATAAAAAAGGTTCCAAGAACCAATAAAAAGAGGACAATGAGCCCTACAATTATTAAAATGTTTCCCATAATTTGATAATTTTTTTTTGAACCCTCAATTTACGAAAATTAAGTTTACTTTTGAACGCATTTTAACTTATTCCATTTGAAAAATTATTTAACTCTTACGCTTGCAATCTTCTTTGTGAGTACATTACAATTAGAAGCTCAAAAAAACTTTAAAGAATTTAACGTGATAGGTGTCTCTGGAGGCTTGACTCTGTATGACATAAATACAGATGACTTCACAACAACAAGCCGGGAAAGTTATATGCTGGGTTTTCAGATGAGGGGAAATGTGTATAATAATTTTGATATGATTTATGGAATTTCCTTTTATGACACCAAAATTGGAATTTCAGCCAGCAGCACACCGGTGGGCGGCAATAAAGAAGTGCTTGATTATAATATGCAATCTGCTCAAGTATCTGTTTTGTGGGGGTATAAAGTAATTAGAGAACACTTGAGTGTGGAAGCCGGACCCATTTTGAACGTAAATGGCAAACTTACCCTAAAAGATACGCCTTTTGAAAATTATATAGTTGATGGTTATACCACAGTTAGAGCAATTGACCTTGAAGACGTTTCTAAAGTAAATTTTCACCTCGCCGCAGGGCTAACAGCGGGATTTAGAAACTTTAGAATTTTTGGTCAATACCAATATGGCGTGACCAACGTTTTAAACAAACTAAACAGTCAAAATCTGGAAAACAGCAATTTTAAAGGAAACAGCAGTTTACTAACTGTGGGTGTTACAGCTTATTTTTAACCCAGTTTTTTGATTGCGTTTTCAATGCGCCTTATTGTTTCTTCTTTTCCGAGAACTTCCATGATTGCAAAAACGTCTGGTCCCTTCATTTCGCCCACGAGCGAAAGTCGTAAAGGCTGCATAACTCTTCCAAAACCAATACCGGCATCTGTAATCCATTTTTTTACTTTAACCGACAAATGTTCCTGAGTAAAAGGAGAAGACTCTTTCAGAATCATCAAAACAGCTTCCATAACTTTATCTGTCTCTTCTTGCCAGCATTTGTTGACAGCTTTTTCATCATAAGCAACAGGAGCTTTGAAAAAGTAATGGCTTTGTTCCCATAAATCATTTATAAATGTGGCGCGTTCCTTTACAAGGTTTCCAATGATTTTCAGGTTTAAAGAGCTGGTTACCTGTTTGTGGTCTAAAAGATTTTTAAATGAACTAACGAGTTGGTCATCAGAAAGTTGTTGCATATAGTGATGTTGAAACCATTTTGTTTTTTCAGGGTCAAATTTTGCCCCGGATTTATTGACTCGCTCGAGCTCGAAGGTTTCGATTAATTCTTCAAGGCTGAAAATTTCTTTTTCGGTACCGGGATTCCAGCCCAATAAGGCGAGCATATTGACTACAGCTTCAGGTAAGTAGCCGTCTTCTCTGTAGCCTGAATAGCGTTCCCCTTCTGCACTTCGCCATTGAAGTGGAAAAACCGGAAACCCCATTTTATCACCATCACGCTTACTTAATTTCCCTTTTCCAACAGGCTTCATAATCAGCGGTAAATGCGCAAACTGGGGGGCTTTCCATCCAAAAGCATCATACAATAGTTGATGAAGCGCCAATGAAGGCAGCCATTCTTCACCCCTTATAACGTGAGAAATTTGCATCAAATGGTCATCAACAATATTTGCCAAATGATAAGTAGGCATACCATCACTTTTAAACAAAACTTTATCATCGAGTATGTTTGTGTCGATTTCCATTTTACCTCTTATGATATCGTTTAATTCAAGCATTTGATTTACCGGAGTTTTGAAACGTATAACATAAGGCTCGCCAGCATGGAGTCTTTTTTGTAATTCATTTTCGCTTAAGCGTAAAGAATTGTCGAGTTTTTCTCTGTTATGATGATTATAAATAAAGGTCTTTCCTTTTTCCTCATGATCTTTTCGGTGGAAATCAAGACTTTCATTGGTGTCAAATGCATAGTAAGCGTGTCCTGATTGGATTAATTGGTTTGCATACTTTTTGTAGATGTGCTTTCTTTCACTTTGTCGATATGGGCCAAAACCCTTATCTTTTCCGGGGCCTTCGTCAAAGGGAATTCCGCACCAATTTAAGGCTTCTATAATATAATCTTCTGCACCATCAACATAACGATTTTGGTCTGTGTCTTCAATTCTTAAAATAAAACTACCCCCATGTTTTTTTGCAAAGAGATAGTTAAATAATGCAGTGCGTACACCACCTATATGTAAAGGGCCTGTGGGACTGGGCGCAAAACGAACTCTAACATTCCCGCTAATGCGAGATTCCACTGAATGATTGCTCATATTTTTAAGTTTATGAAGTCTTTTAATTTTTTCTTCCACAAAGATACAATTAAAGGGCTATCTTGAAAGCCTTTCAGCCTTATTCGGGTTGTTTTTAGTCATCTTTGAAGGTTAGCTGTTAAAGTTTATTTAAGACCCATACATATTTTAGTTTTCAACATCTTTTATTCCTATTTTTATCGGTTCAGATTTATATATCACTTTGAATACTTTTGAGAACATACTATCTAAGCTAGAACAGTTTATTAGGAAATATTATACTAATGAATTGATTAAAGGAGCTATATTGTTTTTTGCGATAGGACTCCTTTACCTTATAGCAACACTTCTCATTGAGCACTACCTTTGGCTTTCGCAAACCGGTCGCACAATTTTGTTTTGGGTATTTGTTATTGTAGAAGTCTCACTTTTTGCACGTTTTATCGCTTTCCCATTGGCTAAGCTCTTTAAGCTTAAAAAGGGGATTGATTTTGCACAAGCCTCCAGAATAATAGGAAACCACTTTCCTCAAGTGAATGATAAGCTCTTAAACTTACTTCAATTAAAGCAAAACAAACAAGAGTCTGAATTGCTTTTAGCCAGCATAGAACAAAAGTCACTAGAGATGCAGCCCATTCCGTTTGTCAATGCGGTAAGCTTTAAGCAGAATCTTAAATATTTGAAGTATGCTGCAATTCCGGTTTTTATTGTTCTTCTTTTTGCAGCAACCGGCAATACCGGAATTTTTTCTGGGAGTTATGAGCGCGTAGTCAATTACAATGTGGCTTATGAACCTCCGGCACCTTTTACCTTTTATGTGGTTAACGAGTCTCTTGAGGCATTGGAAAACAAACCTTACATTCTGAACGTGCGTGTTGCGGGAGATTTCATCCCTGAAACCGCCTCAATAGAGTACAATAACGAAACTTATTTTTTACAACAAACCGCAACCGGGCAATTTCAATATACTTTTTCGCAACCCACAGAGGCATTAAACTTTAGGCTACAGGCAAACAATGTGACTTCAAAACCATATATGCTTAACGTGGTTAAAGTACCCACATTGGTGTCTTTCGAAATGGAACTTGTTTACCCTCGCTATACAAAACGTACAAATGAAATCTTAAAAAGTACGGGGAATGCTACTGTTCCTGAAGGAACAACCATCAATTGGAAATTAAACACTCGCGAAACCAATAAAGTTAAATTGAACACACAGGACTCTGTTTTGTTTTTTAATGAAAACAAACCACTTTTTGAACTTTCAAAACCTGTTTATTCAAAATTTGACTATTCAATCTCAACCTCAAACGAGTTGCTAAATGATTA